>JAICGP010000068.1 GCA_025923055.1 Thermoleophilia bacterium | reverse complement strand
GTCTGGAGCTTGCGCATCAGCGCTCGACGAGCGTCGACTTGTACTCGCTCCGCCGCAGCGTCCCCCACGGCACGAGCTCCACCCGCGTCTGGACGACCAGCACGTCGCGGATCCTCTCACGAACTGCTTGCGCGAGCAAAGGGTCGCCCGTCGTGTCGCGCGCCAGCTCGACGACGACCGGCAGCGGCGGCTCCTGCTTCACGCCCGGAGCCTGCGGCCTGACGAGGACGTGACCGCTGACCTCGGGGCCGAACGCGCTCACCACGTCCCGGACCGCGGACGGGAAGACGTTGACGCCGCGCACGATCAGCATGTCGTCTGTCCGCCCGATGCACCGGATGCGGGGCCCCGTTCGGCCGCACGCGCAGGGGCTCGTCCGCACGCGAACGTGGTCCCGCGTGCGGAAGCGGAGGAGCGGCGCCGCGCGGTGGCGGAGGTGCGTGAGGACGAGCTCGCCGGTCGCCCCGTCCTCGAGGGCGAGCGCCGCGCCCGTGTCCGGCTCGATCAGCTCGGCGTGGACCAAGCCCCGCGCGCCCAGGTGCATGCCGTCCTGCTCCTCGCACTCGCCCCAGAGCGACACGCCGATGTCGCCGACTCCCATCGCCTCGGTGACCCTGGCGCCCCACCCCTCCTCGAGCCTCGCGCGAAAGGCGGGCTCGCCCCCGCCGGGCTCGCCGGCGACGAGCACCCGCTCGACGCTCGAGCCCCGCAGGTCGACGTCCCGCTCCGCGGCCCACTCGACGAGGTGGGCGGCGTAGGACGGCGTCAGCACGACGGCCTCGGGCCGCAGGAGCTCGACGGCCCGCACGAGGCGTTCGGTGTTGCCCGTGCCGACCGGGATGTGGCAGAGCCCGATGCGGTCGAAGGCGGCGAGCGCCGCCCCGGCGACGAACGGCCCGGCGTTGTACGTGGAGACGATGCGCTGCCCCGCGGCGACGCCCGACGCCGCGTAGCTCCGCGCCGAGCCGGCCACCCAGTTCTCGAGGTCGTCCGCCGTCAGCGGCACGTAGCTCGGCGTGCCCGTCGTGCCGCTCGTGGAGTAGATCCGGACGATCTCGGAGGGCGCCGCGCAGAGATGCGCGCCGATCGGCTTCTCGGGCGTGCGCGTCGCCCGCAGCTCGTCCTTCTCCGTGAGCGGCAGCCGAGCGATCTCGGCGAGCCCGACGTCGTCGTGCCCGCCGAGCTTCTCGCGGTAGAAGCGCGAGCGCTCGCGCAGGTAGGCGAGCTGGACGCGGAACGCCTCGTCGTCGAGCGCGAGCTGTTCCTCCCACGGGCGACTCTCGAGCTCAGGCTCGAGCATCGGGCTCGTAGTCGACCGCCTCCTCCGCGGCGCGGGCGAGCGCGAACCCGACCGGCGCATCGCGCTCCTCGGCCAGGTGGGCGAGGAGGCTGGCCGTGCGCCCGAGGATCGGCACCGCTTTCACCGCCGCCGGCGGAAAGCCGAGGTCGAGCATGACAGCCGCGATCGGCATGGAGACGTTCATCGTGAGCCCCAGCTCCGCGTGCAGCGCGCGGGCCCGCGCGACGTGCTCGCCGCTCACGCCCCGCTCGTCGGCGAGCATCAGGATCCGCTCGGCGCGCGGGTCGACGGGCTTGTGCACCGGGTGGCCGAAGCCGGGCACGCGCTCACCGGCGTCGCGGTAGCGGCGTACGATCTCCGCCGGCTCCGCGCCCTCGGCGAGCAGCCGGGCGCACTCCTCGGACGTCCCGAGCACGACCGGGCCGGCGCCCAGGATCCCCGCCGCCACGGCGCCCTGGAGCGAGGTGGGGTCGGCGGCGAGCGTCATCCGCGCCGCGACGTTCGTCGGCATCATCCCGTGCTCGGCGATGGAGACGAGCAGCAGGTCGAGGAAGAAGCGCTGCTCCTCGGTCGGCTCCTCGCCGGTGAGCAGCAGGTGGAAGTACTCCGTGAACGTGAGCCGGCCCATGAGGTCGCCGGCGAGGTCGCGCCCACGGACCTCGACCCGGTCGGGATGCGCCTGCGCGATGCGGCTGAGGGGCTTCACAGGCCGAGATCCTGCCGGACGATCCCTGCTCCGGCGACCATCGCCTCGAGCTTGCGAAAGGCCCGCTCGCGGGGCAGGTACTTCATCCCGCAGTCCGGCGCGACGACGAGCCGCTCGGGCGGCAGCACCTCGAGCGCCCGGCGGATCCTGGCGGCGACCTCCTCCGGCGTCTCGACCTCCTCCGCGCCGAGATCGAGGACACCGAGGACGATCGTCTTCCCTGGCACGCCGCGCAGCACGTCCGGGTCGAGGTTCGGCTGCGCCGCCTCGAGCGACAGGTGCGTCGCGCTGCACTCGTCGAGCTCGGTGAGGAACGGGTAGCCGGTGAGCCGATCCTTGACGATGTGCGCGTACCCGAAGCACGTGTGGAGCACCGTCTCGCCCTCGATTCCGTCGAGGGCGCGGTCGATCGCCTCGACGGCGTACTCCCGCGCCGCCCGAGGACGCGCCTGTAGGTAGGGCTCGTCGATCTGGACGACGTCCGCGCCCGCCGCCTTCAGATCGCGGAGCTCCTCGTTGAGGGCGTCCGCGTAGGCGAGGGCGAGGCTCCGCTCGTCGGGATAGTGGTCGTTCTGGGCCTGCTGCGTCATCGTGAACGGCCCGGGCACGGTGATCTTGATCCGGCGCTCCGTCAGCGAGCGGAGAAGCTCGACGTCGCGCACCTCGACGGGCCGCGCCCGGCGGATCGCGCCGACGACCCGCGGCACCGGGTTCTCGTGGCCGGTGCGGTCGAGCGCGACGCCCGGCTCGTCCAGGTCGACGCCGTCGAGAGCCGTCGCGAAGCGGTTGGAGTAGCTCTCGCGCCGCATCTCCCCGTCGGTGATGACGTCGACGCCGGCCCGCTCCATGTCGTCAACGGCGAGCCGGGTCGCGTCGTCCTGCGCCTCCTCCAAGAACGGCTCCGGAACGCGCCAGAGCTCACGCGCCCGCACCCGCGGCGGCAGCCGCTCGCCGAGCCGCTCGCGGTCGATCAGCCAGCCGGGCTGCGGATAGCTCCCGACGACCGTCGTGACGAGCCGGTCACGAGCCAGAGCCGCTCCTCGCCCGCGTCATCGAGCGCACCTTACTCGCCTGCGGGCGCTCCGCCGTCTCGCCCGGGCAGGTCGGGCTCGATGTAGATCTGCAGGCGGAGCGGCACGGAGGCCCGGACGCGCTTCTCGGCCTCGTCGATCGCGGCGGCGACCGCGGCTGCCGAGTCCGTGGCGCTCACCTCGACCTTCGCGGCCACGAGGAGGTCGTCGGGGCCCAGGTGCAGGGTGCGCATGTGGACGACGCGGTCGATGCCGTCTCCGGCGAGAGCGCGCTCGATCGCCGCCTGCTGGTGCGGCAGGGCCGCCTCGCCGATCAGCATCGACCGCATCTCCCACGCGAGGAAGACGGCGATGACGACGAGCAGGAGCCCGATGGCCGCCGACCCGACGGCGTCCCAGCGGCCGTCGCCCGTGGCGAGCGTCATGCCGACGCCGAAGAGGCCGAAGAGCAGGCCGAGCAGCGCGCCGGTGTCCTCGAGCAGGATCACCGGGATCTCCGGCGACCGTGACGCCTTCACGTACTCCGGGAGCGAGAGGTCGCCGCGGACGCGGTTCGCCTCCCGGAGCGCCGTCCGCAGCGCGTACGCCTCCAGCGCGACGGCGACGAGCAGCACGACGACGGGTACCCACTGCCACGAGTCGATCGGGTGCGGGTCGGCGAACTTGTGCCACGCCTCGTAGAGCGCGAAGAGCCCGCCGAGCGTGAAGAGCACGATCGAGACGACGAACGCGGCGATGTACCGGACGCGGCCGTACCCGAACTGGTGCACCTCGGAGGCCTGCCGCGCCGCGCGCTTCCCGCCGAGCAGCAGGAGGCCCTGGTTGGAGCTGTCGGCGACCGAGTGCACGGACTCCGCGAGCATCGAGCTCGAGCCGGTGAGCAGGAAGCCCCCGAATTTCGCGATCGCGATGCCGATGTTCGCGCCGAGCGCAGTGAGGACCGCCTTCGTGCCGCCGCCCGCTGCCAGGTGTGTCTCCTTTCCCTCGCGGCCGCGCGAAACCTATCCCGGTGCCGGCGCGTCGCGGAGCGCCGGGACGACTTCTGTCGCGAAGCGCTCCACCTGCCGGAGCGGCTCCTCGTCGGGCCAGAAGACGAACGTGTCGAAGCCGAGCTCCGTCGCGAAGCCGGTCAGGGTCTCGATCCAGTGCCGCGGCGGCCCGGTGACGAGGCCGCGCGCCGGCCCGTCCACGATCGTGCCGCCCACGTTGTAGACGCGGCGGATCTCGGACGGGTCGCGGCCGGCCGCGGACGCGCCGTCGTCGACCCGTCGCTGCAGCTCGGGAACCTTCTCGGGCGTCGCCCAGACGAGCGAGGGCACCCAGCCGTCCGCGAGCCGTCCGGTCAGGGCGAGCGCGCGCGGCTTGCCGACCCCCAGCCAGATGCCGATCGGGTGGGCGGGCTCCGGTCCCGGGTGGAGGCCGTGCACGGAGTAGTGCTCGCCGTCGAACCCGATGGTGCGCTCGCCGCTCCAGAACGCGCGGATGATCCTCATCGCCTCCTCCAGGGCGCGCAGCGCCTCGCCGCCGGAGCGGACGGGCCCGCCCATCGCCCCGATCGCCTCCCAGAAGGCGCCTGCACCGAGCCCGAGCTCGAAACGCCCGCCCGAGAGGACGTCGAGCGTCGCCGCCTGCTTCGCGATCATGGCGGGAAGGCGAAGCGGCAGGTTCGCGACGTCCGGAAAGAGCCGCACGCGCTCGGTTCGGGCGATCAGGTCGGCGAGCAGCGACCAGGTCTCCAGGAAGCGCCGCTGGTAGGGGTGATCCTGGATCCCGACGAGATCGAGGCCGAGCTCGTCGGCGCGGCGCGCGAGCGCGCGGGCCAGCTCGACGTCGGTGCTCGCCGGAACGAAGCTGATCCCGAACTCGAGCGCGCGGCCGTACGTCGACCTCATAGCGTTCTCCCTGCCCGGGAAGGTCGCTCGCGGAACCGGCCTTCGCCCACGGCGCGGCTGTACGCTCGTACCGTGGCCGAGGCGAGCGACGTCACCGTCCGGGACGACCAAGGCGAGAACGTCTACGAGCTGCTGCTCGACGGCACCAGGGCCGGCGTCGTGCACTACTTGCCCATGCGCGGAGCGGTCGTCCTCGTCCACACCGAGGTCGCGCCGGAGCTCGAGGGCCGAGGGCTCGGCGGACGGCTGGTGGCGGGCGCTCTCGAGGACATCCGCTCCCGCGGTCTTCGCCCCGTCGCCGTCTGCCCGTTCGTCACCTCGTACCTCGAGCGCCACGCCGAGGACGGCGACCTCGTCGAGCGGCAGCCGGACACGCCAACGGAGGGAGAGTGAGATGGCCTCGGAAGAGAAGATCAGGAACCGGATCGAGGAGCTCGTGGGCGAGGAGCACCGGCTCTGGGAAGCGGAGTCGCGCGGCGAGGCCGACGACGACGCGCGCAGCCGCCTCCGCGAGCTGAGGCTGACCCTCGATCAGTGCTGGGACCTCCTGCGCCAGCGCCGTGCGCTGGAGGAGTCCGGCCTGGACACCGACGCAGCGCGAACGCGCCCGCCGGACGTGATCGAGCGCTACCACCAATAGCCGGCGGGGCGCCGTGAGCTCCGCTGTGCTGCTGCCGGCGAGCTTCGCGATCCTGCTCGCCGGCGCCCTCCTCTTCACCAACGCGATCGAGTGGTTCGGCGCCATGCTCGGGCTCGGCCAGAGCGCGGTCGGCAGCCTGCTCGCCGCGGTCGCGACGGCGCTCCCGGAGTCGCTGATCCCGATCGTGGCCATCGTCGAGGGCGGCGAGGGGTCGGAAGACGTGGCCGTGGGGGCGATCATCGGCGCGCCGCTCCTCCTGGCGACCATCGCGATGGCGCTCGTCGGCATCTCGGCGTTCCTCTACCGGAAGCGGCGTCCCCAGGGGCTCGCGCTCGAGGCGCACTTCCCCACGCTGCAGCGCGACCTCACCTTCTTCATCGGCTGCTTCCTCGTCGCCCTGCTCCTCGGGCTCGGGGCACCGACGCCGCTGCAGGTCGCGGGCGCCGTCCTCCTCGTCCTGGCGTACACGGGCTACGTTCGTTGGACGCTCCGGCACGGCGGCCCCGTCGAGGCGGAGGAGGAGCTCCGGCCGCTGATCCTGGACACGACGCGCAGCGATCCGCCCACCATGACGACGGTCGTCGTCCAGCTGCTCGTCGCGCTCGGGGCGATCGTCGGCGGCGCCCACATCTTCGTCGAGCAGGTCCTCCACGTGGCGGAGAGCGTCGGGCTCGAGCCGCTCGTCCTCTCCCTCGTCCTCGCACCCTTCGCCACGGAGCTGCCCGAGAAGGCGAACAGCTTCTTCTGGGTCCGGGAGGGCAAGGACTCGCTCGCGCTCGGGAACATCACCGGCGCGATGGTGTTCCAGTCGACGCTCCCGGTCTCGATCGGGCTCGTGTTCACGGACTGGGAGCTGGACAGCTACTCGGTGCTCGCGGGCGGGCTCGCCCTCGGCGGCGGGCTGATCGCGATCCTGACGCTCCAGATCCGCCGGCGCTTCAGCGGTCGTGCGGTCGTCGCCTGGGCGGCCCTCTACGCGAGCTTCGTCGCGTACGTCGTCGCGGCGGCGTGACCCAGCGCTTCGCGTGCCGACGCGCCGCGCCGTTCGTCTAGGCTGGCGGCGATGGGGGTCACCTCCTCGGGGACGACGGCTCGGGAACGCGAGCAGCTCGCCGCCGCCCGCAGCGGAGACGAGAACGCGTTCGCCGGCCTCGTGGAGCCGTTCCGCGGCGAGCTGCACGCCCACGCCTACCGGATGCTGGGCTCCGTCCACGACGCCGAGGACGCGCTCCAGGACGCTTTCCTGCGGGCCTGGCGCGGCCTGGCACGCTTCGAGGGACGGAGCTCGCTGCGCTCCTGGCTCTACAAGATCACGACGAACACGTGCCTGGACGTGATCGCGCGGCGGCCCAAGCGCGTGCTTCCGGTCGACTACGGCCCCGCGACGGACCCTCACGTGGGCCCGGGCGAGCCGCTCGTCGAGTCCGTGTGGGTGGAGCCGTACCCCGACGAGACGCTCGGCATCGAGGACGGCCTCGCCGCCCCGGAGGCCAGCTACGAGCAGCGCGAGGGCGTCGAGCTGGCGTTCATCGCCGCGCTCCAGCACCTACCTGCCAACCAGCGCGCCGTCCTCATCTTGCGCGAGGTGCTCGGGTTCTCCGCGAAGGAGGTCGCGGAGACGCTCGAGACCACGACCGCCTCCGTCAACAGCGCGCTCCAGCGTGCCCGCGCGGCCGTCGACGAGCGCCTGCCCGAGCAGAGCCAGCAGGCGACCGTGCGCTCGCTCGGCGACGAGCGCGCCCGCGAGCTCGTTCAGGAGTACGTGGAGGCGTGGGAGCGCGGCGACGTCGAGGGTGTCGTGGCGCTGCTCGCCGAGGACGCGACGTTCTCGATGCCGCCGCTGCGAACCTGGTACGGCGGGCGCGACGAGATCGCCCTCTTCCTCGCCGGCTGGCCGCTGTCCGGCAAGTGGCGCTGGCGCCAGGTCACGACGCAGGCGAACGGGCAGCCCGCCCTCGCGTTCTACTGCTGGGACGACGACGAGGAGAGCTACCTGCCGTTCGCGCTCAACGTTCTCACCCTGCGCGGCGACAAGATCGGCGACGTGACCGCGTTCGTCGCGCGCTCGACGGAGCTGCCCGAGCGAGAGGTCTACGAGCGCTGGCCGGAGCAGCCGGCCGACGCGCGGCGCCTGAACGTCGTCTTCGAGCGCTTCGGCCTGCCCCACCGGCTCGACTGACGAGTGACGAGCGCGGCTAACCACGGCGTCCCGGCGCCGTCTTAACGAGCCGTGCAGGCGCCGGCGATCGCAGTGTGAGCCCGCTCCCGGCCGGGGCGTGGCGCCTCGTGCTGAAACGGGCTGCCCACGACCGGCTCGTCGTGGCGGCCGCCTTCCTCACGATCCTCCTCGCGGTGACGCTCCTCGCCTCGGGCCCCGTCTACTCGGAGGCGGTGGCGCTCAGCGGGCTGAGGCGCACCCTCGAGGACGCCCCGGTGCGCGAGGTGACGGTCGCCGTCTCCGGCCGGCTGGCGGCCGAGGAGCGCTCGCGCGCAGACGAGCACGTCACGCGCGTCCTCGAGGACGTGTTCGGGGCGGACGGCGTCACCATCTACCGGAGCGCGCTCTCCGACTCCTATGCGCTTCCGGACGCCGAGGGCGTGCCGAGAGCGGCGCTGACGGTCTTCGGCTCCTACGAGGACCTGCCCGGCCACGCCCGGCTCGTCGCGGGCAGCTGGCCCGGCGGCGGGCTCGGTCCCGACGGACTCGAGGCGGCCCTTCCCGAGCCGGCCGCCCGCTCGCTCGGCCTCGACGCCGGCGAGTCGGTCGAGCTCGCGCCGGCTCAGGGCCGCGACGAGGCCGTCACGGTCCGGATCTCGGGCGTGTACCGGGTGAGCGACGTCGACGACCCGTTCTGGTGGGGCAGCCCGCTCGAGACCGAGGGCCGCGAAGAGCTTCGCTTTACGACCTTCGGCCCCCTCGTCGTCTCCGACGACGCCTTCGAGGCGCTCACGACGGAGGGCGCCGACACCCGCTGGCGGGCCGCCCCCGCGAGCGAGGCGATCGCGGTCGAGGACGTCGACCGCCTCCGAGTGGCGGTCGACGAGCTCGAGGACAGGCTCCAGCTCGACGACGGCCCCAGCCTCGCGGTGCAGACCGGCCTCGAGGGCGTCCTCGCGCGGGCCGACCGCTCGCTCCTCGTCTCCCGGACGGGGGTGCTCGTCTCGTCGGTCCAGCTCGCCGTCCTAGCGGGGGCGGCGCTCCTCTTCCTGGCCGGACTTCTCGCCGAGCGGCGCAGCGTCGAGTCGGCGATCCTGCGCTCCCGGGGGGCGAGCGCCGGGGAGATAGGACTGCTCGCCCTCGCCGAGGGAGCCCTCCTCGCCGTTCCCGCCGTCGTCGCCGGCCCCTGGCTCGCGGCGCTCTCTCTCCGCGCCCTCAACCACGTCGGCCCGCTCGCCGAGATCGGGCTCGAGCTGGAGCCGCGCGTGGGCCTTCTCTCGTACGTCCTCGCGCTCGTCGCCGGAGCCCTCTGCGCCGCCGGCCTTGCGGCGCCGGCGCTCCGCTCTGCGGCGGTGGCGACGACGGTGCGCGAGCAGGGCCGGCCGGCCGAGCGCGGGATCGTCCGGCGCGCCGGGCTCGATCTCGTCCTCGTCGGGCTCGCGGCGCTCGGCTACTGGCAGCTGCGCCGCTACCAGGGCCCGGTCGTCGAGTCGCTGCGCGGCCGCCTCGGGATCGACCCGCTCCTCGTCGTCGCGCCGGCGCTCGGCCTGCTCGCGGGCGCCCTCCTGGCGCTCCGCGTCGTCCCGGCGCTCGCCGCGCTCGCCGAGCGGCTCGCCGCGGGGGCGCGCGGCCTCGTCGCCCCGCTGGGGACTCGCCAGCTGGCCCGCCGGCCAGCGCGCTACGCGCGGGCCGCCGTCCTCGTCACGCTCGCGCTCGCCATCGGCCTCTTCGCGGCCGCCTACGGCAGCACGTGGCTCCGCTCGCAGGAAGACCGGGCCGCGTACGAGGCGGGGGCCGACGCCCGCGTCGTCCCCGACGAGCGCACCGGCTCGATCCGATCCCTGCACCTGGCGACCGCGTACGCGCGCCTCGACGGCGTCGAGGTGGCCCTGCCCGTCGTCCAGCGCCCGGTCGACGTGCCGGAGTCGGCCGAGCCCGCCAACCTCCTCGCGCTCGACGCCTCGCAGGCAGCCGAGGTCGTCGACATCCGCTCCGATCTCGCGGAGCAGCCGCTCGACGAGCTCTTCGCGCCGCTCGCCTCCGAGCGGCCGCAGCTCGCCGCCCTCGACCTCCCGGGCGAGCCGCGCCGGCTCGCCATCGCCCTCGGACTCACGGTCTACCCCTCGTCGGACGACCCGTCCGAGATCCCGGCCCGGTTCCTCGTCGACGAGGTCGGCCTCTCGCTCGCCCTCGTCCTCCAGGACGCCGACGGGCTGCTCCACCGCCTGTCCGGCGGCGACCTGACCTCTGAGCGGTCGGCACGAGAGGTCGTCTTCGGGCTCGAGGAGCAGCTCGCGGACGGCAGCCCGGGGCGCCCGGCGTACCCGCTCGCGCTCGTCGCCCTCGAGCTTCGGGTCAATGCCGGCTTCGGCGTGTCGAGGCGGGCCACCCTCGTCGTCGAGACCCTCACCGCCGACGGGGAGCCGGTGGCGGCGCCCGCCGCAACGTGGACGGTCGTCCCGGGCGAGCTCGAGGACGCGCTCTCCCCGCCCGAGGTCGAGAGCGTGCGCCCGAGACCGAACAACCTCTTCGCCCTCGACTTCGCCACGGGCGCGAGGGTGGGAGCGTGCCCGGTGTTCTGCAGCCCGGCTCCGGTCACCTTCACCGCGACGCCCGGACGCAACCGGCCGCTCGAGGCGATCCCGGCCCTCGCGACCGACCGCTTCCTCGAGGACGCCGGCACGGAGGTCGGCGCTACCGTGGCGCTCGGCGCCGAGGGGCCCGGCCTCAGGATCGCGGGCTCCGTGCGCGACTTCCCCACGCTCCCGCCCGACACGGGCGGCGTCGTCGTCGACCTCGCGGCCTACTCGTCAGCGCGCTACCTCGGGGCCGGCGAGGTGGCGGCGCCGGCCGAATGGCTCGTGGCTGCGGCGCCCGGACGGGAGCGGGCCGTCGCCCGCGCCCTGCGCGCGCCGCCCTACTCGAGCGCGGAGGTCGCCGACCGCGCGGGGCTGGCCGAGCGCCTGACCCACGATCCGGTCGCGCTGGGAATCAGCGGCGCGCTCTCGCTCGGGTTCGTGGCCGCGGCGGTGTTCGCCGTCGTCGGCTTCGCCGTGAGCGCCGCGGTCTCCACGGCGGAGCGAACGACCGAGTTCGCCGTCCTGCGCTCGCTCGGCCTCTCCGACCGCCAGCTCTCCGCCTGGCTCGCCGTCGAGGGCGGCATCACGGCGTCCCTCGCGCTGGCCGGCGGCATCGCCCTCGGAGCGCTGGTCGCCTGGCTCGTCCTCCCGTTCGTGTCGCTCGCCGGCGAAGGCGGCCGGCCCTTCCCCGAGGTGATCGTCGAGCTCCCCTGGCAGGCGGTCGCCGTGCTGACCGGAAGCCTCCTCGCGGCGCTGGCCGTCGTCCTCGCCGTGCAGATCGTCGTCCTCCGGCGCCTGGCCCTCGCGCCCGCGCTCCGTGCGGGAGAGACCCGGTGAACGTGCCGCGCCTTCTCCGGGCGACAGCCTCCCCCGTGGTCGTCGCCCGGCGGCGCCTGCGCTCGGACAGGCTCTTCGCCGGCGCCCTCTTCGCCGCCGTGGCCGCCACGACGTTCCTGTTCGCGCTCGTCCCGCAGGAGTTCGACCGCCTGGCGGCCGAGAGCCTCGAGCAGACGGCGGCCCGCGCCAACCCGCTCGAGCGAGACGTCAGCATCACGGCGGCGGGCCGCATTCCGGCAGCCAGGGGCAGCGACCCGTTCGCGAGCGTCGCGGCCCGCGGGGAGGAGTACGAGCGCCGCCTCCCGGGCTCGCTGCGGGACGTCGTCGCCGGACGCCGGGCGCTGGCCGAGACGGTGCGCTACACGATCGTCGTGCCGCCCGGCGAGAGCGGGCCTCCCGGCACGATCCGCTACCTGACGCTCCGCCACCTCGGGGGCGCCGCAGGCCGGCTCACGGCCGCGAAGGGGCGCCTGCCGGCCGCCCCGGGGCGCGCCGAGCTCCCCTTCCCCGAGCAGCCGGAGGGAACGCTCGTCGAGATCGCGCTCGCGCCCACGACCGCGCGCCAGCTCTCGCTCGCCGCCGGAGACCGCGTCTACCTCCTACCCGCCGCGGACGACCCGCTGGCGCGCGATGTCGCCGTCTCGGAGCGCCGCTACCTCGCCGCCGACGTGACGGGGATCCTCGACCCGGAGGCGGCCGATCCGGCCTGGCTGCGAGAGTCGCGCCTGCGGCGGGCCGTGATCCGCGACACCGAGACCGCCCGCCTCGTCTACGCGTACGGCCTCTACCCGCGCGGCGCCTACGGCGACCTGGTCGAGGGCGTCGGCCCCATGCCCCTGCGCTACGAGTGGCGCTACCGCGTCGATCCGGGCGCGGTCGCCGAGAGCGACACCGGGGAGCTCGCGGCGGCCGTCCGGCGGCTCGGAGGCGCCTTCGGCCAGACGAGCTTCGGACAGCGGCTCGGGCTCGGGGCGCGCACCGGCCTCTCGCGGATCCTCGAGCGGCACGAGGCCGACCGCGAGGCCGCTGCTGCAGTGCTGGCGGTCGGCGCTTTCGGCCTCCTCGCCGTCGCGCTCACCGTCCTCGGCGTCCTCGCCTCGCTTGCCGCCGAGCGTCGCTCCGAGTCGATCGCGCTCCTGCGGAGCCGGGGCGGCTCGCTCTCGCAGACGCTCGCGACGCAGGCGGCCGAGGGGCTCCTCGTCGCCGTTCCCGCCGGCGCGCTCGGCTACGCGGCGGCGACGCTCCTGACGGAGCGACCGGCCGGGCTCCTCCCCGCGCTGCTCGTCCTCGGCATCGTCCTCGCCGCCGGGCTGCTCCTCGCCGTGCTCGCCGTCGGGCCTGCCCG
>JAICGP010000067.1 GCA_025923055.1 Thermoleophilia bacterium | reverse complement strand
GCCAGCAGGGCGGCGATGAGCAGGGCCAGATTCCGGAGGGGCATGACGTCCTCATCCTCTCTCGTAGCCGCATTGTCCTTATGGGTGGCCTTTCCAGGTCCCCGGGGGCGTAAACACCCGATCGCGGCGGGAGAACGGGCCCGGCGTCAGGCCGGGACGAGCTCGTCGAGCAGGGGCTCGGTGTCGAGCGGGTCGTACCCGATCCGGTCGGCGATCTCCTCGCTCGTCGGCCGCGTGCCCTCCGCGAAGAGATCGCGCAGCAGGCCGCCGGTCTCGGGCCGCCGCCACCAGTCCTCGCCGATCCGCGAGCGCAGGTGGGCGCGGAGCTGCGCCGTCCGGATCCACGCGCGCAGGTAGTCGGCGGAGTAGAACTCGCCGTCCATGTCGGCCAGGTAGCCGTCCGGCCGGTAGCGGAAGCCGACGGCCCGGCGCAGGTTCTCCGCGTACCGCTCGGCGTAGTCGGGCGCATGCTCGAAGTCCGCCCAGAGCTCGAGCTCGAAGTGCAGCTTGGCGACGTAGCGCCGAAAGAGCAGCACCTCGAGGAAGCGGGCCGCCTCGGCCCGCTCGGCGTCCTCCTCCGGCGAGAGCCCGAAGTGGAGCGCGTGCCAGCCCGGCTCGCGCGTGATCGACTCGAGGAGGAAGGAGTAGATCTCGGTGAGCGCGTGGTCGCGCGCCAGGCGCCGGAACGTGTAGGGCAGGGCCGGGTCGCAGCCCGCGTAGTGGAGCGCGTGGCCGGCCTCGTGCAGGAGGGCCTGGTAGTCGTGGAGCCCGCCCTGCGCGCGCGTGATCAGATGGACGACCGAGGGTGGGTCGGAGGCGATCACGCAGGCGCGCGGGCTCTTCTGCGGCCGGTCGTCGAGGTCGAGCCGGATCCTCGTGTCGCCGGCGAGGTCGAAGCCGAGCTCGGCGAGCGTGGAGAGGCAGACCGGGACCGACCGGTCCTTGGCGTAGAGCTCCGCCAGCGGCGACATCCGGCGTAGGTAGGCGACGTGGTAGGAGGCCGGTTCGGGATCGCGGGCCTCGCCGAGGATGCGGTCCGTCCACCGCCCGCGTAGGGGCTCCCACGAGGCGGCCTGGCGCTCGGACGCCTGCGCGAGCGCGGCGGCGAGCGCGTGGAGGTCGATCGCCTTGCGCTCCGCGCTGCGGCGCACCGGATCCGGCTCGCCGGAGAGCTCCGCGTCGAGGTCCTCCCCCCGGCGGAGGAGGGCGTGGCGCTCGCAGTTGAACGTCGCCGAGGCGTCCGCCGCCAGGTCGCCGAGCTCCTCTCTCGCCGCGTAGTCGTCGAGGACGGCGAGGCGTGCCTGCGCCGAGCGCAGCGGCAGCGACTCGCCCCGGAACTCGACCCGTTCCGCCAGGATGGCGTTCTCGAGCCGGTCCGACTCGTCGGCGAGCTCCCGGACGACGAGGCCGCCGGCGCACGACTCGCGCAGCCGGAAGAGCCGCTCGCGCTCCTCGCCGGAGGCGTCCTCCTCCGCACCCCGCAGCGCGGCGTGCTGCTCGCGGGTGAAGAGGTCGGCGTAGCGCTCGACGATCGCCGCCTGCTCACTCGTCTCCTTCTCGCCGACGCGCACTGCGCGCGCCTCCTCCGAGCGCTCGTAGAGGAAGCGCGCGAGGTCTGCCTCGAACCGATCCGGTGTCCTGACGGCCGCCACTGTTTTCCCCCTCCTAGATGCCCAGCCGCTCCAGCGCCCGCTCGTCGCGCCGCCACCGCGGCCGGACCTTGACCTGGAGGTCGAGGAAGATCCGCCGGCCGAGGAGGAGCTCGACTTCCGGCCGCGCCCGAGTTCCGATCGCGCGGATCATACTTCCCCCCTTCCCGACGACGATGCCCTTCTGGGAGGGCGTCTCGACGGAGACGAGCGCGCGGACGCGCCCGGCCTCGAGATCGAGCTCGTCGACCTCGACGGAGAGCGCGTGCGGGAGCTCCTCGCGGGTGAGCGCGAGCGCCTGCTCGCGGACGAGCTCGGCGACCTGGGCCTCGAGCGGGAGGTCCGTCCGCTGCCCCGGCTCGAAGTACGCCGGCCCTTCGGGCAGCAGCGAGACGAGGTCCTGGAGCAGCGGCTCGAGCCCCTCGCCGCGCAGGGCGCTGACCGGGTGGAGCGCATGGAAGTCGCCTAGCGCCGCGGCCGCCGTGATCTGCTCGGCGACGCGGGCGGGCGCCACCCGGTCGACCTTGTTGAGGGCGACGACGACCGGCGGGCCGGCGGCGAAGACGCGCTCGGCGATGAAGCGGTCGCCGCCCGCGATCACCTCCTTCGCCGAGAGCACGAAGAGGAACGCGTCGACGTCCTCGAGGGCCTCGTCCACCGTCCGCTGCATCCGCTCCGTCAGGGGATCGCGCGGACGCTGGAAGCCCGGCAGGTCCGCGAGCACGAGCTGATAGGGCTCCCCGGCGAGCTCCCCGTCGACGACCGCCGAGATCCTCCGCCGCGTCGTCTGCGGCTTGTCCGAGACAATGGCGACCTTGCTCCCGGCGAGCGCGTTGACGAGCGTCGACTTGCCGACGTTCGGACGCCCCGCGACGGCGACGAAGCCGCTTCTCACAGGACGAACGAGTCCGGCAGGAGCTCGTCCGGCCGGCGCACGAGCAGCTCACCCTCGTGCAGGAAGGCAACCCGGTCGACGGCCCATTCGGCGAGCCACTGCCGGCAGCCGCCGCAGGGCGAGGCCGTGATGCCCACGGCCTCGATCTCGCCGGGGCGGGTGCCCTCTGCGGCGGCGCGCGAGAGCGCGACCCGCTCCGCGCAGACGCCCAGCGGGTACGCCGCGTTCTCGACGTTGACGCCCGTGACGACGCGTCCGTCCCGCAGGAGCGCCGCCGCGCCGACCATGAACTCGGAGTACGGGGCGTAGGCGTTGCGGGAGGCGGCCTCGGCGGCCTGGACGAGCTCGCGGTCGGTCACGCGAGCACCTGGAAGAGGATCATGGTGACGAGCGTACCGATCACCCCGCCGAGCACGACCTCGGAGACCGAGTGGATGCCCGACTCGACGCGCGTCTGCGCGACGAGGAACGCCATGATCAGGGCGACGAACGAGACGACGACGCGCTCGGACTCGTCGACGATGAAGGTGATCGCCGTCCAGCCGCCGAAGGCGAGCGCGGCGTGCCCGGAAGGAAAGCCTCCCGAGAGCGGCGTCCCACGTCCCGTCAGCGCCTTGCTCGCGATCACGATCAGCACCGTGAGGATGAGGGCGATCAGCGTCAGGTTGATGGGCGCGTCGCGGACGCGGCTGACGAGGCGGGAGCTCGGCTCGCTGAGACGGTCGGCGAAGACGAGGTAGCCGACGACGAGCGCGTTCACCGCGGCGATCAGCACGGCACCCGCGGCGATGTCCTTCGCCACCTTCGCGAGCGGGTCGAACGAGGTCGTCGCCAGGTCGATGGTCGCCTCGATGGCCGTGTTCACCATCTCGGCGATGAGCACGAACGAGATGGCGACGAGCAGGGCCATCAGCTCGAGCTTCGTGACGCCGTAGGAGAAGGCGAGCACGAGGACGCCGGTCGCCACGGCGAAGTGGATGCGCATGTTGCGCTGCGTCCGCAGCACGTGGATGACGCCCTCGAACGCCCAGTTGAGGCTCTGGAGGACCGCCGGGGCCCGCCGCACGCTCATGGGAGGTGAGTTCGCTCCTGCTCGTCCATCTCCGCCCCGTGCTCGTAGCCGAGCAGGTGGAGGAGGCCGTGGACGAGCGGCGGCAGCCAGGCGTCGCCGACCACCTGCGGGCAGAGGACGACGTCGCCGAGCTGGCGGGGCAGGCCGGGAGGCAGGTCCTCCCGCGCGTCGATCGGGAAGGAGAGGACGTCGGTCGCCTCGTCGACCCCGAGGTGGAGCCGCTTCAGCTCGCGGATCCGCTCGGGCGGCTCGAAGACGACGCCCAGATCCCCGTCGGCGACGCCCTCCGCGCGGAGGACGCGCGTGCACGCTTCGACGACGGAGGCCTCGTCCACCGGCGTCCCGCTCCGGTTGGCGATCTCGACGTGGATCACCGGCGGCGCTGCGTGCCGGTCTCCTCAGCGTGGCGCTTGTACGCCTCGACGATGCGCTGGACGAGCACGTGGCGCACGACGTCCTGGTTGCCGAACTCGACGAACTCGATCCCGTCGATGTCGCCGAGGATGCGCGCCACGTGGATGAGCCCGGACGCCTGGTCCTGCGGGAGGTCCACCTGCGTCACGTCCCCGGTGACGACCACCTTCGACCCGAAGCCGAGCCGCGTGAGGAACATCTGCATCTGCTCCGGGGTCGTGTTCTGGGCCTCGTCGAGGATGATGAAGGAGTCGTTCAGCGTCCGGCCGCGCATGAAGGCGAGCGGCGCCACCTCGATCGTCCCCCGCTCCATGTACGCGTTCAGCCGGTCGGCGTCGAGCATGTCGTAGAGCGCGTCGAAGAGCGGACGCAGGTAGGGGTCGACCTTCGCGAGCATGTCGCCCGGCAGGAACCCGAGCCGCTCGCCGGCCTCCACGGCCGGGCGGGTCAGGATGATGCGGCTCACCTCGCGGTCGGCGAGGGCGGCGACGGCGAGCGCCATCGCCAGGTACGTCTTGCCCGTTCCCGCCGGGCCGATCCCGAACGTGATCGTGCAAGCCCGCATCGCGTCGACGTAGCGCTTCTGGTTGACCGTCTTCGGCGTGATCTTCTTGCCCCGGTGGCGCCAGACGACGTGCTCGAAGATCTCGCGCGGATCCTTCGCGGCGTCGAGAGCCGCGAGCACCGCGTCGACGGTGCTCGGCCCGATCGCGTGCCCGCCCTCCACGAGCTCGACGAGCTCGTCCAGCACGAGCCGGGCCTCGCCGACCTTGTTGTCCTCGCCCTCGAGCGTCAGCTGATTGCCTCGCAGGCGGATGGCCAGCCCCATGCGGTCGCGGAGAGCGCTGAGGATGCCGTCGTCGACGGTGGCGAGCTCGGCTGCGACCTCGTTGGAGACCGAGAGAACGTGCTGCAACGCCTCGAAGTCTAGTGACCGCCCCGAGCCCGTCCCTACCGGCCCTGCCCGCCGCGACCGCGGGGGCCGGCCGCGGGCCTCCCTCCGGTTTCACCGTAGCGCTGCGAAACGCACGCGTGGCGCGCGGACCGTGCCAAAGGCCGCGCGGGACGGCGTCAGGCGAGCTTCTCGCGGACGAGCTGGCTGACGGCGGAGCCGTCCGCACGCCCGGCGACCTGCGGCATCACGTCCGCCATCACGCGGCCGAGGTCACGCAGCGACGTGGCCCCCGTCTCGGCGATCGCGTCGTCGACGATCCGCTCCAGCTCGTCCTCGTCGAGCGGCTCCGGCATGAACTCCTCGATGACGCCGAGCTCCTCCTCCTCCTTGGCGGCCTGCTCCTCCCGCCCCGCGGAGCGGAACGCCTCGGCCGCCTCCGCGCGCCGCTTTCGCTCCCGCTGGAGGACCTGCAGCTCCTCGTCCTCCTTCAGCGCCCGGCCGAGCTCCTTCTCGGCCGAGCGCAGGGCGGCGAGCGTCAGCCGGAGCGTCTCCGTGCGCAGCTCCGCGCGGGCGCGCATGGCGTCCTTGAGCTCGTCCTCGATCTCGGCGATCAGGCTCACTCGAACCCCGCCAGTCCACCGCCGCCGCCGAGGACGTGCCAGTGAAGGTGGAAGATCGTCTGCCCGGCGCCCGGTCCCACGTTGACGATCACGCGGTAGTCCTCGAGCCCCGCCTCGCGCGCCGTGTCCGCCACGAAGCTGAGCATGCGCGCCGCCTCGTCGCCCGGGAAGGCGCCCACGTCGCGGAACGTCTCGACGTGCCGTTCGGGGATGACGAGCAGGTGCACCGGCGCCTTGGGACTGATGTCGTTCAGCGCGGCGAAGCCGTCGGCCTTGCGGACGTGGTCGCCCTCGGCGTAGAGCCGGCAGAAAAGGCAGTCAGGCTGCGACACCCACGACTCCTTCCTCGCTGACCTCGACGGCGAGCGCCCGGACGAGTCTCCCCGCCGGCGCCTCAACGAGCCAGGGAGTGTAGTCGTCTCCGTACCCCCGGCCCGGACGGTCGACGAGGACGAGGTCCTCCGTGCCGAGCTTCGTGCGCCAGCGCTCGGCGCACGCCTCGGCGGAGAGGGCGCGGAGACGCGCGCTGCGCTCCTTCTTGACCGCGGGCGGGACGGTGTCCGCGGCCGCAGTCCGCGTGCCCGGACGAGGCGAGTACGGGAAGACATGCACCTTCGTGAACCCGGCCCGCTCGACGATCTCCAGCGTCCGCTGGAACGCCGCCTCGTCCTCGGCCGGGAAGCCGACGATCACGTCCGTCGTCAGGTTGAACCCCTCGGCGGCCGCGACCCGCCGGAGGTAGACGGCCGCCGTGTAGCGGCGCCCCATCGCGGCGAGGACTGCGTCGTCGCCGGACTGGAGGGGCACGTGGAGGTGCGGCGAGACGGCCGGTGTCTCGCGCATCGCCGCGAGCAGCGCCGGGCTCAGGTGGTTGACCTCGATCGACGAGAGCCGCAGCCGCTCGAGCCCGGGCGTCGCTCCTGCCTCGCGCACGAGCCGGGGGAGGTCGAAGCCGGCCCTCCGGTCGCGGAAGCAGCCGAGATTGATGCCGGTGAGGACGACCTCTCGGTGCCCCTGGTCGACGCGGCGGCGGACCTCACGGAGGACGGCCTCCGCGGCGCGGCTCCGGCTCGCGCCCCGCACCTGCGGGATGACGCAGAAGGCGCACGCGAAGCTGCAGCCGTCCTGGACCTTGACGAAGGCGCGGATCCGATCGAGGCCGACGTCGGCCCGGACGCAGCCGAGGGCGCCGACGTCGCCCGCGACGACGCCGGGCGTACGCTCGCTCGGCAGGCGGACGACGGTGACGTTGGCCGGCAGGCCTTCGAGCTCGGATCCGGCGAGGTTCGCGGCGCAGCCCGTGATGTAGACGCGCTCCGCCCCTCTCGCCGCGCGACGGGCCGCCTGGCGCGACTTCCGTACGGCCTCGCGCGTGACGCAGCACGTGTTCACGACCGCGACCTCCGCCTCGGCGCCGCGCTCGACGTGCCCGTCTGCGATGAGCCGCTCGCGGATCTCCTGCGCGTCGGTCTGCGAGACCTTGCAGCCGAGGAACTCGACGGTGAAGGTCGCCATGCGCCGCCGATGCTAGATGTTCGAGCGCGATCGGTCGGCGATCGGCGAGCGCATGAACGAGGACGCCTGCGGCGACCAGCACCACGCCGGCCCGAGAGCCACGGCAGCGGGTCGAGCCCGCCGCAGGTCGCCGACGTCTCGCCCGGCTGGATGGTGACCCGTCCGCTCGGCGGGCAAGGGTCGTAGCTCCGCTTCGCGAGCGCGGTGCCGAGACAGACGAGCCCCGTCCCCGACACGACTCCCAGAATCGGCGAACCAAGCCCGGTCGCACGCGCGAGCAGGATGCAGCCGACGACGGCGAAGGGCATCAGGAAGAGCCCGATGCTGAAGCCGCTCGGGAACGCGAAGAAGAGGAGGGCCGCCGGCGTGAGACCAGGCGGCGAACCAGCACCACCCACGAGGCCCTCCCACGTGTCGAATTCTAGGTCGCCGGCCGCTCGAGCAAGTCCGCGGCCCACCCTTCCGCTTCGCGGCGGTCGAGCGCCTGCCAGCCCGCCGGCGCCGGCCGTTCCGCGGTCAGGTAGCCGGAGCAGACCAGGAGCCGTCCCTCGAACCGCTCCGCGACCCGCTCGACCGGCGCTCGGGCGATGTTCGCCACGGCCGTCTCGACCCGGGGAAGCGGACCCGCGAGGGCGTCGACGCACTGCACCTCGACGTCGACGCCGTTCACCGCGGCGTTCGCGCGCGCGACCTCGACGGCCGCCTCGTCGTCGTCGAGCGCGACGACCGGATGGAAGTCGAGCCGGGCGGCCGCCAGGGCGAGCACGCCCGAGCCACAGCCGACGTCGACGAGCCCGCTCGGCTCGAGGTCGAGCAGGAGCTCGAGGCACAGGCGCGTCGTCGGGTGGGCGCCCGTGCCGAAGGCGCGGCCCGGATCGAGGACGATCGCGATCGCGCCGTCGTCGGGCGCCTCCCAGGAGGGGCCGATCCAGAGCGGGCCGACGTGCACCGGGCGGTGGAAGCGCCGCCACGCGTCCTCCCAGCCGGCCGCCACCGGCGTCTCGGCCACCCGCCCGAGCCGGCTCAGGAGCTCTCGGGCGCTCGCCCGCTCGGTGTACGCAGCCAGCTCGACCAGGCCGCCGGCGTCTCGCTCCTCGAACCCCTCGGGGAAGAGCTCGACCATCGTCGCGCGGGCCTCCTCGGCCCTCGCGGCGGGCACCTGCACGGCGAGACGTCTGAGAGCGGTCAGCGGAACGCGGAGCGCAGCTTCTCGAAGAAGCCGCCGTCCTCTCCGTAGTTCCGCTCGTGCTCGCTCCGCTCGAACTCCTCGAGGAGCCGGCGCTGCTCGTCGGACAGATGCCGGGGCACGGCGACGTTGACGAGCACGCGGTGATCGCCCCGGCCGCGCCCCTGGAGCACGGGCATTCCCTTCCCGCGCAGCGTCCGCGTCTCGCCCGGCTGGGTGCCCGGCTCGAAGTCGAGGGAGATGTCGCCGTCGAGCGTCGGGACCGTCACCGTCGCGCCCAGGGCCGCCTGGGTGACCGTGAGGTCCACCGCCGACACGACGTCGTTCCCGTCCCGCACGAAGCGGGGGTCCGGGAGCACGTGGACGAGGACGTAGACGTCGCCGGAGCGCCCGCCGAGGACGCCGGCGTGCCCCTCGCCCGAGAGGCGGATCCGCTGTCCGTCGTGGATCCCGGGCGGAATCTCGACCTCGAGCTCCCTCTCCTCCTCGACGCGACCGTTCCCGCGGCAGTCCTCGCAGGGCGTCTCGACCACCCGGCCGGCTCCGCCGCAGCGAGGACACGCCTGCGTCCGCACGACCTGCCCGAACACCGAGTTCGTGATCGACTGGAGCCGGCCGAGGCCGTCGCACTCCGGGCAGGTCGTCGGCGTGCTCCCGGGCGCCGCACCGGTGCCACGGCACGTCGAGCACGCGACGACGACCGGGAACGGGACCGTGCGCCGGGTGCCGGCCGCGGCCTCGGCGAGCTCGATCTCGACCTCGGCGAGGACGTCGGCGCCACGCGACCGCCGGCCGCCCCGGCCGCCGAAGCCGCCGAGCAGATCGTCGCCGAAGAACGCCGAGAAGATGTCCGCCAGGCTGCCCAGGTCGAAGTCGGTCGGGCGGAAGCCGCCCGTCCGGAGCCCCTCGTGTCCGTAGCGGTCGTAGAGCTCGCGCGTCTCGGACTTCGAGAGCACCTCGTACGCTTCGGTCGCCTCGCGGAAGCGCTCCTGCGCCTCCGGGTGGTCGGAGACGTCCGGGTGCAGCTCGCGCGCGAGCCGGCGGAAGGCGGACTTGACCGTCTTCTCGTCGGCGTCGCGCGGAATGCCGAGGATCTCGTAGTAGTCGCGCCGCGTCGTGGCCACCGTGCAAGCGTACTCCCGCCCGCGGGCGGGTCAGCCCTCGTAGAGCTCCTCGACGACGCGCGAGAGCTCGTGCGCTCCCGAGCGCACGGCTGCGATCGCCTTCACGTAGTCCATCCGCATCGGACCGAGCAGGCTGACCGTCCCGAGATTGCGGTGCTGGAGGCCGTACGGAGCGCCCACGAGCGCGACGCCGACGAGGTCCGGATCCTCGAGATCCGGCCCCACGCGGACGAAGGGCCGCTTCGACATGAGCCCCGCGCGGAGGAGGCCGATCACGGCCGCCCGGTGCTCGAGCACCTCGAGGAGGCGCCTGTACGTGCGCAGCTCGTCGGCGCGGAACTCGTCGAGGACGCCCGCGGCGCCGCCGACGTAGAGCGTCTGCTCCTCGGAGGCGAGGACGTCGGTGAACGCCGGCGCGAAGCAGCGGAGGAACTCGCGCTCCCGCTCGGAGAGGGCCGGATCCTCGAGGCGGCTCCGCAGCAGGCGTGCGCCAAGCTGCAGGCCCGCGACCGTCTCGTTGAGGTACTGGCCGGCCCAGTCCGCCAGGCCCGGATCGACGGGCTCGTCGAAGGTGCAAAGCCGCTTCGTCACGCCTCCGGTCGACGTGATCACGACCACCAGCACGACGTTCGGCTGCAGGAGCAGCACCTCGACGTGCCGCACGCTCGTCGTCTCGAGCGGCGGAGCGGAGACGAGCGCGAGCAGGTGCGTGAGGTCGGCGAGGGCTTCGGTCGTCGCTCGGAGGGCCGTGTCCACCTGGCTCTCCACCCCCGAGAGATCGAGGTCGAGGCCCGCGGGGCGCGGCTCGAGCCGGTCGAGCAGCCGCTCGACGAAGAAGCGGTAGCCCTCCTCGGTCGGCACCCGCCCCGCGGACGTGTGGGGGTGCGTCAGAAGGCCTTGCTCTTCGAGCACGGCGAGCTCGTGGCGCACGGTCGACGGGGAGACCTCGAGCGCCGCGCGCTCGACCAAGGTCCTCGAGCCGACCGGGAAGCCCGTCGCGACGTACTCCTCGACGACGCCCGCGAGGATGAGCTGCTGGCGTGCCGTCAGGCGTGGCTGCTGGCCGTTGACCATCGGATCAAAGTGTACTTTTTGCAGGCGTTTCGGCGACCAGCTCCGCTGTGACGCCGCCGCCGAGGAAGCGCCCCCGCCGCGTGAGCACGATCCCGTCGCCACGCCGCTCCGCGAGGCCGAGCCGCTCCATGCGGGCCAGCCCGTCCGCGTCGACGGCGTCCGCCAGTCCCGCGAACGCGACCGGCTCGTCGAGCCGCAGGCCGAGCATGAGCCGCTCGCGGCTCCTCACCTGTTCGGGCAGCGGCTCGAGCTCGCGCGGCGGCGCCGTCGCCGCCGTCAGCGCGGCAACGTATCCGCCCAGGCTCGGACGGTTTCTCCAGCGGAGACGGCCGACCGTCGAGACCGCCCCGATCCCGATCCCGACGTAGTCACGCCCCAGCCAGTACGCGAGGTTGTGCCGCGCCTGCCGTCCCGGCCGGCAGAAGTTCGCCGTCTCGTACCACCGGTAGCCCGCTCCGACGAGCGCCTCGACCACCAGCTCGAAGTAGGTCTCCATCGCCTCGGCCTGGCGCGCGAGGTCGTCTCCGTGAGCGTGGGTGAAGCGGGTGCCCGGCTTCGCCTCGAGCTCGTAGCAGGAGAGGTGCTCCGGGGCGAGCGCGATCGCTTCGGCGAGATCGCTCTCGAGGGCGGCGGTGCTCTGGCCGGGGATGCCGTAGAGCAGGTCGAGCGAGATGTTGTCGAATCCGGCATCACGGAGATGGTAGAACGCCCTCCGGACGGCGTCCGGTCCCGCGCGGCGCTCGAGCACCGTCAGGAGCGGCGCCTGGAAGCTCTGGGCGCCCAGCGAGACGCGGGTCGCGCCCGCCCGCAGAAGCAGTCGCGCCAGCTCGGGGGTCACGGTCTCGGGGTTCGCCTCGACGGTCACCTCGGACGCGGGCGGCAACGCGGCGAGCAGGCGCTCCAGCTCGGCCGGCTCCGTGAACGTCGGCGTCCCGCCGCCGAGGAAGACCGACTCCAGCTCGTTCGCGAGGAGGTGGTCCTCGAGCGCGAGCTCGGCGAGGAGCGCGTCGACGTAGCGGCCGTGGCTCCCCCGGCGGCCGACGAGCGTGACGAAGTCGCAGTAGCCGCACCGGTGGGCGCAGAAGGGCAGGTGGACGTAGAGATGGCGGACGCCGCTCACTTGCGGTCTCCGTCGAGGTTGAGCACGGCGAGGAAGGCCTCCTGAGGCACCTCGACGCCGCCGACCTGCTTCATCCGCTTCTTCCCCTTCTTCTGGCGCTCGAGCAGCTTCCGCTTACGCGTGATGTCGCCCCCGTAGCACTTGGCGAGCACGTCCTTGCGGCGCGCCTTGATCGTCTCGCGCGCGATGATCCTCGAGCCGACCGCGGCCTGGACGGGGACGTCGAACATCTGCCGCGGGATCTCCTCGCGAAGCCGGTCGACGAGGAGCCGCCCCCGCGCATAGGCGGCGTCGCGGTGGACGATGAGGCTGAGCGCGTCGACGGGATCGCCCGCGAGCAGGACGTCGACGCGGACGAGCTCGCCCGGCTCGAACCCGAGCACGTCGTAGTCGAAGCTCGCGTACCCGCGCGTGCGGCTCTTCAGCTGGTCGTAGTAGTCGTAGACGATCTCCGCGAGCGGCAGGTCGTAGGCGAGCAGCACGCGTTCCTCGCTCAGGTACTCCATGTGGTGGAAGCGGCCGCGGCGGTCGGTGTTCAGCTCCATGACCGACCCGACATAGTCCTTCGGGACGATCGTGCTGGCGCGGATGTAGGGCTCCTCCACGACCTCCACCTCGCGTGGCATGTCCGACGGGTTGTGCACCTCCAGCTCCTCGCCCGCTTTGGTGACGACGCGGTAGGCGACGTTCGGCGCGGTGACGAGGAGGTCGAGGTCGAACTCCCGCTCCAGCCGCTCCCGCACGATCTCCATGTGGAGCAGCCCGAGGAACCCGCAGCGGAAGCCGAAGCCGAGCGCCTGCGAGGTCTCCGGCTCGTAGAAGAGCGAGGCGTCGTTCAGCTTCAGCTTCTCGAGCGCGTCGCGCAGCTCGGGGTAGTCGTCGGAGTCGGTCGGGAAGAGGCCGGCGAAGACCGTCGGCTTGACGTCCTTGTAGCCGGGCAGCGGCTC
>JAICGP010000066.1 GCA_025923055.1 Thermoleophilia bacterium | reverse complement strand
TCCCTGGATCAGCGGATGGACGCACTCCGCCGGGCAAACGAGATCCGCGTCAAGCGGGCGAAGCTGAAGAAGGACCTCAAGGCCGGCTCGGTGCAGATCGAGTCGATCCTGCGCACGCCGCCGGAGTACGTCGAGACGGCGAAGGTCTTCGACATCCTCATGGCCGTCCCCAAGTTCGGGCGCGTGAAGGCGGCGCGGTTCCTCAACCAATGCCGCATCAGCCAGTCGAAGACCGTCGGAGGCCTCTCCGACCGACAGCGGGCCGAGTTGGTCGCGCTCCTGCGCCGCTGAAGTGCGGCCCACGCTCTTCGTCGTCACCGGGCCCTCCGGCGCCGGCAAGGGCACGCTGATCCGGAGGCTCGTCGAGCGCCGCGACGACCTCGCAGTCGCGATCTCGGCGACGACGCGCCCTCGCCGGCCGGGCGAGGAGGACGGGCGCGAGTACCACTTCCTGAGCGAGGAGGATTTCCTGCGCCGCGTCCGGGCGGGGGACTTCCTCGAGCACGTGTGCTACGTCTCGGGCCACCGCTACGGGACGCTCCGCCAGGAGGTCGAGCGCATCACGGCGACGGGCCGGAGCTGCGTCCTGGAGCTCGAGACCCAGGGCGCGAGGGAGGTGAAGTCGACGGAGCCGGAGGCCGTGACGATCTTCGTCGAGGCGCCGAGCTTCGCCGAGCTGGAGCGCCGGCTACGTGAGCGGGCGACCGAGAGCGCCGGCGAGATCGGCGAGCGCCTTGCGCTCGCCCGGCGCCAGGCCGAGGAGGCGGCCGACTTCGACCACGTCGTCACGAACGACGACGTCGAGCGGGCCGTGGGCGAGATCGAGCGGATCGTGGACGGGGCGCTCGCCGCGCCGAGAGCGGCAGGTAAGCTTCTCTCCTCATGATGTATCCACGGCTCGACGATCTGCTCGCGAGCGCCGACGGCTCGAGGTACGCGCTCGTGATCGCGGGGGCCAAGCGCGCCCGGCAGATCAACAACTACCACCATCAGCTCGGCGAGGGCACGTTCGACGACTTCGCGCCCCCGCTCGTGGAGTCCCGCTCCAAGAACTACCTGACCATGGCCCTCGAGGAAGTCGCAGAGGGCAAGATCAAGGTCTCGTACTAGCCCGAGGGGCAGCGAGGCCCTCGTGGCTCGGGTTCTCCTCGGCGTGACCGGCGGCATCGCCGCCTACAAGGCGTGCGAGCTCCTCCGCCTGCTCGTCCGCGACGGGCACGACGTCACGCCGCTCCTGACGCCGGACGCCGAGCGCTTCGTCACCGCCCACACCTTCGAGGCGCTCGCGCGCCAGGAAGCCGCGCGCGACCTGTACCCGCACCTCGCCGACGCCGACCTGCTCGTGATCGCGCCGCTCTCGGCGAACACGCTCGCGAAGCTCGCGCACGGCCTCGCGGACTCGGTTCTCACCCAGGCCGCGCTCGCCGTTCGGGCCCCGGTCCTCGCGGCGCCCGCGATGAACGTACGCATGTGGGAGCACCCGGCCACGCAGGCGAACGTCGTCCTCCTCCGCGAGCGCGGCGTCGAGCTGATCGGGCCGGAGGAGGGGGAGCTCGCCGAGGGCGAGCACGGCGCCGGCCGCATGAGCGAGCCCGACGCGATCTTCGACCGCTGCCTCGAGCTTCTTTCGCAGCCGCGTGCAAGCACCCGGCTGCGCGGGAAACGGGTTCTCGTCAGCGCGGGAGGAACGAGAGAGCCTCTGGATTCGGTCAGGTTTCTAGGCAACCGCTCCTCGGGGAAGATGGGGGTCGCCGTGGCGCGCGAAGCGCGGCGGCGCGGGGCGGAGGTGACGCTCGTCGCCGCGAACGTCGCCGTGGCCGTGCCGGCGGGGGTCGAGACCGTCGAGGCCCCGACGGCGGCCGACGTCGCCCGGGAGGTGCTCGCCCGGGGAGACGCGGACGTCGTCGTGATGGCCGCCGCCGTCGCGGACTACCGCCCGGCCGAGCCGACGGCGACGAAGCGTCCGAAGGACACCGGGACGTGGACGGTCGCGCTCGAGCCGACCGACGACGTGCTCGCCGAGCTCGGGCGGAGGCGCCGCAACGGCCAGGTGCTCGTCGGCTTCGCGGCGGACGAGGGCGAGCGGGGCCTCGAGCGCGCGCGCACGAAGCTGACAAACAAGGGAGGGAACCTCTTCGTCTACAACGACGTATCTCGTACCGACATCGGGTTCGAGTCGGACTGGAACGAGCTGGTGCTCCTCTCGGCGGCGGGCGAGCGGGCCGTGAGCAGGCGGAGCAAGGAGGAATGCGCTGTGGCTATCCTCGACGAAGTCGAGACCCTGCTGGAGGGGGACTGAATGGACGAGCGGGCGGTCGAAGCGAAGCAGGGTGTCGAGGCGTCCCGGGCGTCGGCGCTCGTCGAGAGCATCGTCGCCAACCTCCGCAAGGTCATCCAGGCGCCCGACGACACGCTCACGTTCTCGGTCCTCTGCCTTCTCTCCGAGGGCCACCTGATCATCGAGGACTTCCCCGGGGTAGGGAAGACGACCCTCGCCAAGTCGCTCGCGCGCTCGATCGACTGCTCGTTCTCGCGCCTCCAGTTCACGCCGGACCTGCTTCCCTCGGACGTCACCGGGGTCAACGTGTTCAACCAGCGCTCGAACGAGTTCGAGTTCCGGCCCGGGCCGGTCTTCGCGAACGTCCTCCTCGTCGACGAGATCAACCGGGCGTCGCCGAAGACGCAGGCGGCCCTGCTCGAGTGCATGCAGGAGCGCCAGGTGACGATCGACGGGGTCTCCTACGGGCTCGCACCGCCGTTCATGGTCATGGCGACGCAGAACCCGATCGAGTACGAGGGCACCTACCCGCTCCCCGAAGCCGAGCTCGACCGCTTCACGATGCGGATCGCGATCGGCTACCCGCCGCTCGCCGACGAGGCGCGGATGCTCTCCGAGAACGCCGCCGAGACGCCGCTCGACACGCTCGAGCCGGTCGTGAGCGCCCAGGAGCTGCTCGATGCAATCGACGACGCCCGCCGGGTGTACGTCGAGGAGAGCGTCAACCGCTACGTCGTCACGATCCTGCGCCAGACGAGGTCCGACTCCCGCCTCTTCCTCGGGGCGAGCCCGCGCGCCGGTCTCGCGCTCCTGCGGGTGGCCAAGGCCCGGGCCCTCGCCGCCGGCCAGGACTTCGTCTCGCCGGACGACGTCAAGACGGTAGCGCCGATCGTCCTCGGCCACCGGCTCATCCTCGCGCCCGAGGCCCGTTCGAGCGGCCTGGACGCCGAGGATCTCGTCCGTGACGTGCTCGAGCGGACGCCCGTCCCCGTCTGACGAGCCAGGGCGTTGCTGACCGACCGCGGCCGCTGGATCCTGGCCCTGGGGGGCGGGATCTACCTCACCGCGTGGGCGTTCGGGTCCGAGGCGCTCTATCCGGTCGCGCTCGGGCTCGTCCTCGCCGTCCTGGCGGCCGCGCTCTGGGTGCGGCTCCTCCAGCGGCCCATGACGCTGCGGCGGAGGCTCGACCGGGGCGACCGGCTCGCCGGCGACGACGTGCCCGTGCAGCTCGAGCTCGACGCGGAGGGCCTCGTCCCGTCGGGCACGCTCGTTCTGCGCGAGCGGATCGCGCGGCTCGGCGAGCGCGAGACCCCGCTCGTCCGCCGGCACGGCCGCCTCCGCGGCCGCTACGTCCTCCGGCGCGTGCCGCGCGGGCGCTATGCCATCGAGGCGAGCGAGATCGTGATCGAGGATCCGTTCGGGCTCGAGCGGGTCGAGGTGGAGCTCCCGTCGCAGTCCTCCATCCTCGTATACCCGCGTCTCGTCGACGTCGACCGGCTCTTCTCCGAGTCGGGTGCGCGCACGCCGGAGGGCCGCAGGCTGCTCATGCGGCGGCCCTCCGGGTTCGACCTGCACAGCGTCCGCGAATACGAGCAGGGCGAGTCGCTCCGGCGCGTCCACTGGCCCTCGACGGCGAAGCGCGGCCAGCTGATGGTGAAGGAGCTCGAGGACTCGCCCCGGGACGAGACCGCCGTGCTCCTCGACGCCGACGCCGCGACGGTCGTCGGCGAGGCGCCGGAGTCGAGCTTCGAGCTCGCCGTGCGCGCGGCCGGCTCGATCCTCAAGTCGCACGCGAGCCGCGGCCGCCGCGCCGCCCTGATCGTGAACGGCGCGCGCCCCGTCTACCAGCGAGTGCACACGTTCGACGGCGACTGGCACCGGGCGCTCGAGGTTCTCGCCGGCGTGGAGCCGGACGGCCGCTCCCCGGTCGTCAACGTGCTGGCCGACGAGGCCGGGCCGGCGTCGCGCGCCGTCGAGCTGACCGTCGTCACCTCGGCCCTCTCGGCCCGCCTCGTCGAGCGCCTCGTGCACCGGGCGCTCGCCCACCACGGCGCCAGCCTCGTGTACGTGGAAGCGGCGAGCTTCGCCCGCGCCGCCGCCGAGCAGCTCCCGGTCGACGCGGGTGCGCAGATCCTGCGCTTGCACCGGGCCGGGGTCCCCGTGATCGTTCTCCGCCGCGGCGACGACCTCGCCGCCCGGCTCGGCGCCGAGGAGATGCGCGCCGTTGGCTAGACGGGCCGTCCTCGTCGCCCTCGTCGCCGTGCTCGTCACGACGTCGTGGCTGCGGCTCGAGCAGCTGCCGGTCTCGTGGCGCGAGTGGGCGCCCATGCCGCTGCTCGCGCTCGTGCCGGTGCTCGCGGTCGCGTTCACCCGCTCGCGGCTCGCCGTCGCGGGCGCGCTACTCGCATCCACGCTCGTCGCGGCGAGCGTCGCCTACGAGGTGCCGCTTTCCGACGCGCGGCCGTTCGACCCGCGACGCGACTACTTCGGGCCGATCCTCGACGGCATCCGGCAGGGCTTCCTCGACTTCTACGAGACGCAGCTCCCCTTCAACCGGATCGACTTCGCGCTCATGCACTCGCTCGTGCTCCTGGCGATCTTCGGCCTCACCGCGGTCACGGGCATGCTCGTGATGGCGCGGCGGCCGGTGGGCGCCGCGCTCGCGCTCGTCGTCGCGGTCGGCTGGCCGGCGACGCTCACGCCCGGCGAGAGCCCGCTGCGGGCGGGCGTGTTCGCCCTCGTCGGCGTGCTCGCCGTCCTCTTCCTGCTGCGCCGCGACGAGCCGGCTCGCGGGGTTCTCCAGGGGACGGCCGTCGGCCTCGTCCTCGTGGCCGCCGCGGTCGGCGCCTCGACGACCGAGGCCGTCGCCAAGGGGGCCTTCCTCTCCTGGAAGAGCTGGGACCCCTACGACCGGCCGGTCGATCCCGTGTCGGTCGACTACGTCTGGCGCGCCAACTACCAGGGCATCCAGTTCCCGGAGAAGCCGACCACGGTCATGCGGGTCAAGGTCTCCGGCTCCAGGCGGTCGCTCTACTGGCGCGCGACGACGCTCGACGACTACACGGGGCAGGTCTGGGACGAGGAGCTCCAGCTCGGCGAGCCGCGGCAGGTCGAGCAGATCGACGTGATCGGCCGCAATCCGCTCCTGCCCGAGGCGGCGGCCAACGAGGAGGACTGGGTGCGCCAGGACGTCACGATCGAGGCGCTCCGGGACACGCATCTGATCGCCTCCGCGCAGCCGGTCCGCTGGCGCCCCGGCACCGAGGCGCCCGTGGCCGATGCGGCGGGCGACGTCGCCGTCCTGCCCGGCACGCTTCGCCGCGACCAGCGCTACACGGTCTGGAGCTACGTCCCGCGCCCCAACCCGAGCCAGCTGGCCTCCTTCGAGGGCGACTACCCCGACGAGCTCGCCCGGTACCTGGAGGTCGTCTACCAGCCGCTCCCCGAGTGGAGCGTGCGGGGCCGCGACACGCTGATGGCCGTCTTCTTCGGGGCCGAGCACGCGGACGAGTTCGAGATCGCGACCCTCGAGTCGCTCTACGAGGCGGGGCGGGGGGTGACGAGCGAGGCCGAGTCGCCGTACGAGGCCGCCGTGCTCCTGGAGACGTGGTTCCGCGAGGCGGGCGGCTTCACCTACGACGAGCAGCCGCCGGCGCCGCTCGGCGGCGAGCCCGCGCTCGTCGACTTCGTCAACGGGGCGAAGCGCGGCTACTGCCAGCACTACGCGGGCGCGATGGCGCTGATGCTGAGGCTCCTCGGCGTGCCCGCGCGCGTCGCGGTCGGCTTCACGAGCGGCTCCTACGACGACGACGAGCAGGAGTGGGTCGTCTCCGACACCAACGCGCACGCCTGGGTGGAGGTCTGGTTCCCGCGCTTCGGCTGGATCCCGTTCGACCCGACGCCGGGGCGCGGCCAGCTCGCGGCCACGTACTCCGTCTACTCGGGGTCGTTCAACGCGGGCGACGCCGCCGACCTCGGCCTCGCCGACCGCCTCCAGGGCATCTCGCCGGCGCTCGCGGAGCGCATCCGCTCCGCCAACCAGCGACCCGGCCTCGAGGGCTCGGGGATCGGGAGCGGCGGCGCCGGTGCCGCCTCGACCGTGCGCGACCGCGGCCCGAGCATCGTCCTGCTGCTCGTGCTCGTCCTGGCCGGCGCCTACACGGCGCTCGTCCTGCTGAAGACCGTTCGCCGAAGCCTCCGCTTCGCGACGCGCGACACGCGCTCCCTCGCCGGGGCCTGCCGCCGCGACCTCGTCGGCTTCCTCGCCGACCAGGGCGTGGAGCTGGCGCCGAGCGCGACCGTCGCCGAGATCGGCGCCGCGCTCGACCGCTACTACGCCGTCAACGCCGAGCCGTTCGTCCGGAGCCTCTCGATCGCGCGCTTCGGGCCCCCGGCAGACGCCGGCCGGGCGCTGCGGGAAGCCCGCCGCGAGCTCCGTGACGTCCGGAGCGTCCTCCGTCGCCGGCTGGGCGTGCTGAGCCGCCTGCGCGGCGCCGCCAGCCTCCGCTCGCTCGCGTTCTGACCGCGCGCGGCAGACCTCCTCGCATTCCGTATCGTTGGAGGAGGACATGAGCGAGACCTACGACCTCTACCGCCAGGGCCGCGAGCACCTCGCCGCCGGGCACGCCGCGCAGGCGACCGTCCCGCTCGAGAAGGCGAAGAAGCGCGAGCCGGCGAAGGCGTCCATCCGCGAGGCGCTCGGCATCGCCTACTTCCGCATCCGCCGCTTCGCCGAGGCCGAGCAGGAGTTCCGCACCATCCTCGAGCTCGCGCCCGTCGACCACTACGCCCATTTCGCGCTCGGGCGCTGCCTCGAGAAGCAGGGCCGCCCCCAGGAGGCGGTCGGCCACTACCGGCTGGCGACGTTCTTCCGCCCCCAGAGCCGGGACTACCGCAAGGCCCTCGAAGCGCTCGAGCACTAGCCCCGTGCGAAGATCGGTGCGTGCGGGCCGTCGTGCAGCGGGTGCGAGAGGCGTGCGTGCTCATCCGTGGGGACAGCGTCGGCGCGATCGGCGCCGGCCTCTGCGTCCTTCTCGGGGTCGCCGCGGACGACGACGAGGCGACGGCGGAGCGCCTGGCAGGCAAGGTGGCCCGCCTGCGGATCTTCGCGAACGAGGAGGGCCGATTCGACCGCAGCCTCCTCGACACAAAAGGCGGCGCCCTCGTCGTCAGCCAGTTCACCCTGATCGCCGACACGGCGAAGGGGAACCGTCCGAGCTTCACGGCCGCGGCGCCGCCCGAGCGCGCCGAGCCGCTCTACGAGACGTTCTGCGCCGCGCTCGAAAGCGAGGGGATCGAGGTCGCCCGCGGCCGCTTCGGCGTCGCCATGCTCGTCGAGATCGCCAACGACGGCCCCGTCACGATCGTGCTGGACGCATGAGCCAGGGGCCGGCGACGAGCCGCTGCTCGCCGCTGTGCCACACGGCACCGGTCGCGTGAGGGACTAGGCAGCGGCCTTGTTCACGACCTCGTAGTGCCCGTGGTCGCCGACGAGCACCTCGCCATCGATGCGCGGATGACCTGGGACGATGACGTAGTAGTCGGGGTCGAGATGGGCGACGAAGTAGTCGTCGATCGTGATCTCGATGCGACCCATGCAAGCGCCCCCGGCACATTCGCAGAGGAAGGGGATAACTATCCCGTCCTCTGCCGTTCGGCCGGCAACGTCCTGCAACCGTCTGTTGGCGCTGCGCGCTATGTGCTGGTTTTCGGCCCGCTTGGCGTCGTGCGCGGCCATGACGGTCAACCACCCGCCCGGCGGTCGACATGGGCCATGAGAGCGGTCTCCACGGTCGTCTCGACGATCAGGAACCGCCCGTTGTCCTCCACCACCTGTTCGACCTCGGCTTGCTCATGGCCGCGAGCGACCAGGAAACGCTTCGCGGCCGAACGCACTGCCTCGTACTCTCCGGCAGCCACGGCCAAGGAAGCCGTACAGCTCGGATCGCTGCACTCGCAGACGAACTCTCGGAAACTAAAACGAGGCGACCTCGTCTCGTTGAGACGCTCGTTCACCTCGCGAAAGAGCGCGTGGTTGCGGGCAGCTCCATCGCTCGATTGCGCCACGACCGTCCCCTCCCTCTGTGGTTGGCCTTCCGCCGGGCACGAAAACCTCAAGAGCGCCGCTTGGGCCTGAGCTAGCGAGCGGCGGAGGGAGAAGAAGCGCCAGTAAGGGCGGTCCCGACCGGGTAAGTATAGCCGATTTACCGGGCCTCCTACGGCCTCGAGTCGGACTCTGCTCCCACGGCGCGCGACCCGCGGATCTGGAAGCTCCGCTGCTATCCTGACCGCACCACATTTCCCAGTGTTCGGAGAGGTGGGCGCGCGGCGCCCATTTTTTGCGAGAGGAACGGTTTTGCAGGTCCACGAGAAGGAACGACAGCTTCATCGCGAGGTCGCGGCGTCGGTCGAGAGCCGGCTGCCGGACGTCGACGTGCTCGCCGTCGAGCTCGGCGGGCCGGAGAAGCTCACCGTCTACATCGATCATCCCCGGGGCGTCGACCACGCGCTCTGCGAGCGGGTGACCGACGTGCTGCGGCACTACCTCGAGCACTACACGCTCGAGGTCTCCTCGCCGGGGCTCGAGCGCCCACTCCGCGAGGCGCGCCACTTCGCAGGCGTGGTCGGGCGGCGGGTCGCCATCCGCACGGCGCGCGAGCTCGGCGGGCGCAAGCGCTTCCGCGGCGAGGTCCTGGGCGCCTCCGAGCGCGAGCTCGTGCTGGCGACGGGCGGCGAGCGCGTGGAGATCCCGTACGAGGCGATCGCGCGCGGCAATCTCATCGACGAGAGATAGAGAGGATTCATGAGCCGGGAGATCCTGGAGGCAGTCAGGCAGATCGAGAAGGAGAAGGGCATCGAGGACGACATGCTCGTCGGAGCCCTCGAGGACGCCCTCCTGGCCGCCTACAAGAAGACGCCGGGCGCCGCCCGGCACGCGCAGGTGGAGCTCGACCGCGTCAGCGGCGACTTCCGCGTGTGGTCGATCGAGCTCCCCGCGGACGTCGAGGAGCGGCTCATGGACGAGGCGCGCGAGCGCGCCATCGTCGAGCTCGAGGCCGCCGAGGCCGAGAACGGCGAGCGCTCGCACACGCTCATCTCCGACGACGACCTGACGATCGACTGGTCGGACATCCCGGATGAGCAGGTGAAGCGCTCCGACGTCACCCCCGAGAACTTCGGCCGCATCGCCGCCCAGACCGCCAAGCAGGTGATCCTGCAGCGGATCCGGGAGGCCGAGCGCGAGATGATGTACGACGAGTACGTCGACCGCGTGAGCGAGGTCGTGACCGGCATCGTCCAGCAGGCCGGCGACCGCAACAACGTCCTCGTCGACCTCGGCAAGGTCGAGGCGCTCCTGCCACGCTCCGAGCAGGTGGACGGCGAGCGCTACGAGCAGGGCAGCCGCATCAAGGCGGTCATCACCGAGGTCCGCTCCGGCACGAAGGGCCCCCAGGTCATCCTCTCGCGCCGCGACCCGGAGCTGATCAAGACGCTCTTCGAGCTCGAGGTGCCCGAGATCGCCGACGGTCTCGTCGAGATTCGCGGCGTCGCGCGCGAGCCCGGCTACCGCTCGAAGATCGCAGTCGAGTCGCATGTCCAGGGTGTCGACCCGGTCGGCGCCTGCGTCGGCCCGCGCGGCTCGCGCGTCCGCATGGTCGTCTCCGAGCTCCGCGGCGAGAAGATCGACATCATCCCGTGGAACCCCGAGCAGGCGCGCTTCGTCGCCAAGGCGCTCTCGCCCGCGCGCGTCCGTGAGGTGCTCGTCGACGACGAGACGATGGAGGCGACGGTCGTCGTCCCGGACGACCAGCTCTCGCTCGCGATCGGCAAGGAGGGGCTGAACGCCCGCCTCGCGGCGCGGCTGACCGGCTGGAAGATCGACATCACGTCCGAGACGGAGTTCGCGCGCAGCGAGGCCGAGGCGGCCTTCGGCGGCGGCGCGGACGAGGAGTTCTCGGGACGCTGCGCGGCGATCCTCTCCACGGGCAAGCGCTGCCCGAACACGTCGATCCCGGGCTCCCGCTACTGCGGCATCCCGGCGCACCGCGAGCTGGCCGCCCGCGAGGAGGCGGGCGAGGAGCTCGACCCCTCCCAGGCGGTGCCGGTCGGCGGCGTCGAGGAGCCCCCCGAGGAGGCCGCCGCCGACGCCGAGGCGCCCGAGGAAGAGGCGCCCGCCGCGACGACGGCCGAGGCGGACGGAGCGCGCGAGCCGGCGGCCGAGGAGGAAGAGCAGCGTGCATCGTGAGCGAGCCGACGCGGACGTGCGTGGGCTGCGGGCGCAAGGCGCCGCAGCCCGAGCTCGTGCGCTTCGCGGCGCCGGCCGGCGTGCTCCAGAGGGACGAGGGCCGGGGGCTTCCCGGCCGGGGCGCGTATACCTGCCCGCGGCTCTCCTGCTTCGAGCGCGCGGCCTCGCGGCGCGCCTTCGCACGGGCGCTGCGGCGCACCGTCGAGGTTCCCTCGGGTTTGAAAGCATCCCTGGAGGGGGGCTAGTCTCAGGCCGTGGCTGATCGGAGACCCATGCGACCTCGCGGCGGCGGCTCCGGCGGGCGCCGCAAGCGGCGCGTCGTCATCGACACCCAGGCCGCGCGGCCGCGGCCCGACCGCCCCCAGCGCGACGGCGTCAAGCAGGTGCCGCGCGAGACCCAGGCCCAGCCGGTCGCGCAGCCGACCGGCCCGGTCAAGGTCAACTCCGGCGCCACGGTCAAGGAGCTCTCGGCCGCGCTCGGCGTGCCGGTCCCCGAGATCATCAAGATCATGATGGGCGTCGGCGAGATGGCCACCATCACGCAGTCGCTCTCCGACGAGGCGATCGAGCTCGTCGCGGCGGAGCTGAAGCCGCCGCGCGAGGTCGAGATCAAGCACGCCGACGAGGAGGAGCTCGAGCCGGAGGCCTACGAGGACGACCCGGACGACCTGACCGCGCGCCCGCCCGTGGTCACGATCATGGGCCACGTCGACCACGGCAAGACGACGCTGCTCGACGCGATCCGCGAGAGCGCCGTCGTGGAGACGGAGGCCGGCGGGATCACGCAGCACATCGGCGCGTACCAGATCGACCACGACGGTCGGCGCGTCACGTTCCTCGACACCCCGGGCCACGAGGCCTTCACCGCCCTGCGGGCCCGCGGCGCGAAGGTGACGGACATCGCCGTCCTCGTCGTCGCGGCCGACGACAGCGTCATGCCGCAGACGGTCGAGTCGATCAACCACGCCCGTGCGGCCGAGGTGCCGATCGTCGTCGCCGTGAACAAGATCGACAAGGAAGACGCGAACCCGCAGCGCGTGCGGCAGGACCTCACGACGCACGGACTCCAGCCGGAGGAGTGGGGCGGGGCGACGCAGTTCGCCGACGTCTCGGCCAAGTCGGGCCAGGGGCTCGACGACCTGCTCGAGAAGATCCTCCTCGTCGCCGACGCCGAGCTCGAGCTGAGCGCCAACTCGAAGGCGGAGGCCTCCGGCCCGATCATCGAGAGCCGCCTCGACGTGGGCCGCGGGCCCGTGGCGACCATGCTCGTCTCCCGCGGCACGCTCCGGGTCGGCGACGCGATCGTCGCCGGCGACGCCTGGGGCAAGGTGCGCGCGCTCCTGGACTTCCGCGGCGACAAGGTGAAGGAGGCGACGCCCGGGGCGCCGGTCGAGATCCTCGGCTTCGACAAGCCTCCGGCGGCCGGCGAGCACGCGCGCGTCGTCGAGAACGAGCGCCAGGCGCGCCACCTCGCGCAGCTGCGCGGCCAGCGCGTCCGCACCGAGCAGCTCGCCCGCAGCGCCAAGAAGGGCGTCTCGCTCGAGGACCTCTTCACCCAGATGGAGACGGGCGCCCTCCGCGAGCTCAACATCATCGTCAAGGCGGACGTCCAGGGCTCGATCGAGGCGGTCGCCGGCGAGCTCGGCAAGATCGACCACCCCGAGGTCGGCGTCAACGTCATCCACACGGGCATCGGCGCGATCACCGAGGGCGACGTCATGCTGGCCTCGGCGTCGAACGCCGTCGTGATCGGCTTCAACGTCCGCCCCAACGCGGAGGCCCGCGCGCTCGCCGAGCGCGAGGGCGTCGACCTGCGGACGTACCGCGTCATCTACCAGCTCACCGACGACGTCCGCCAGGCGCTCGTCGGCATGCTCGCCCCCGAGCAGCGCGAGGAGATCCTCGGCGAGGCGGAGGTGCGGGCGCTCTTCCGCGCGTCGCGCGTCGGCGTCATCGCGGGCTGCTACGTCACCCGCGGCGTGATCCGGCGCAACGCCCAGGTCCGCGTCGTGCGCGAGGGCACGGTGGTCTACGAGACGACGATCGCGAGCCTGAAGCGCTTCAAGGACGACGTCCGCGAGGTGCAGGAGGGCTTCGAGTGCGGCATCCTCCTCGACGGCTTCAACGACGTGAAGGAGGGCGACGTCCTCGAGGCCTTCGAGACGCGGCAGATCGAGCGCACCGATCTCACGGTGGCCGGCAACGGCG
>JAICGP010000065.1 GCA_025923055.1 Thermoleophilia bacterium | reverse complement strand
GAACTCCTCTCCGAGGGGGTGGCAATCGAGGTCAGGGCTCGCGCGCGCGAGTGTTGACGGCCAGGTTCCGCGCATCGGGAGCCTGTGAACCGCGTCAGGTCCGGGAGGAAGCAGCGCTAAGCAGTCTCTCCCGGGTGCCGCGGGGCAACCTGGCCCGAGCGAGCGCCGTAGGCACCGCCTCGAGAGCGGCCCACAAAGAGAGGTGCGCGACCGGGCTCTATCTGTTAGTGCTTACGGCTCCCGCTCGGGACCGCCTCGTTGACCGCGCTCTACCGCAAATACCGGCCGCAAGACTTCGACGAGGTCGTCGGCCAGGAGGCGGTCGTGCGGACGCTGCGGAACGCGATCGAGCACGACCAGGTGCGTCAGGCGTACCTCTTCGCAGGGCCGCGCGGCACCGGCAAGACGTCGCTCGCACGCATCCTCGCCAAGGCGCTCAACTGCGAGCAGGGCCCGACGGCCACGCCCGACAAGACGTGCAACTCGTGCGTGACGATCGCGAACGGGACGTCGCTCGACGTCGTCGAGATGGACGCCGCGAGCCAGCGCGGGATCGACGACGTGCGCGAGATCCGCGACCACGTCGTCCTGCAGCCGGTCGAGGGCCGCTTCAAGGTCTACATCCTCGACGAGGCCCACCAGCTCACGGACGCCGCCTGGAACGCGCTCCTGAAGCTGATCGAGGAGCCGCCGCCGCACCTCGTCTTCGTCTTCTGCACGACCGAGCTCCACAAGGTGCTCCCCACCGTCCGCTCCCGCTGCCAGACGTTCCTCTTCGCCCGCCCGCGGCTCGCCGAGCTGACGAAGCTGCTTCGCCGCGTCGCCGACGGCGAGGGGATCGAGGCGCCCGACGCCGCCCTCTCGCTGGTCGCCCGGAGCGCCCGGGGCAGCTTCCGCGACGCCGTCTCGACGCTCGACCAGCTCGCCGCGGCCACGGACGGGCAGGTCACGGTCCAGGCCGTCCTCCAGCTCCTCGGCGCGGTCGAGGAGGAAGCGCTCTTCCGACTCTGTGACCTCGTCGTCGACCGGGACACCGCGGGCCTGCTCGCCTTCGTCGAGGAGCTCGCCGACCAGGGACAGGACCTCGCTCGCCTCGTTACCGACCTGCTGGAGCACCTCCGCCACCTGCTGCTCGTGCAGCACATGGGCGAGGTGCCCGAGTCGCTCCCCGTGACGCCCGAGACGCGCGACCGGCTGCGCTCGCAGGCGAACCAGCTCGGCGAGGGAGAGGTCCTCCGCCTCGTCGACCTCCTCCACGTCGCCGTCGACGACGTCCGCGAGGGCGGCGACCCGCGCCTGCCGCTCGAGCTCGCGCTCGTCAAGGTGACGAGGCCAGGCGCCGACCTCTCGCGCGAGTCGACCGCCTACCGCCTCGAGCAGCTCGAGAGCCGCCTCCGCGGCGAGGCGGCCTCCCCTCGGCCCGTGCAGCCGGCGCCGGTCGCGCCAGCCGAGGCTCCGCCGGCCGCCGAGGCGTCCGAAGGACCGCCGCTCGACCTCGACGAGATCCAGGCGGCCTGGAAGCAGACCATCCTCGCGGCCGTCTCGGAGCGCTCGATACCGACCTACTCGGTCCTGACCGAGGCGCGCCCGGTCGGGCTCGAGGGCGGGCGCCTCGTGCTCGAGTTCCCGCCGGCGGCCTCCTTCCACCGAGGGCTGGCGGAGGAGCCGAAGAACGCCGCCGTCCTCGCCGCCGTGCTCCACGAGATGACCGGGCGGAAGCTGGAGCTCGCCTTCGAGGTCGGCGAAGGCCCGGCGGAGGAGGCCGAGGCGGAGGACGAGCCCGCGACCGAGGAAGAGATCATCTCGCTCATGAAGACGACCTTCGACGCGCGCGAGATCGATCCGAAGCCGGACGCATAGGCGTGCGCTACGAGATCCTCCTCTTCCTGCACGTGGCGACCGCGATCGTCTGGCTCGGCGGAGCGATGGTGATCCAGTTCTTCGCCTTCCGCGCCGAGCGAGCCAGCGACCCGCTGGAGATGAAGAGGGTCGCCTCGGACGCCGAGTGGCTCGCCATGCGGCTGTTCGTGCCCGCCTCACTGGCGGTGCTCGTGTTCGGGATCCTGCTCGTGCTCGACGGGCCCTGGGGCTTCGACCAGCTCTGGATCGTCCTCGGCCTCCTCGGCTACGCGTTCTCCTTCTTCCTCGGGATCCTCTTCCTCAGCCCCGAGACGGGCCGGATCGCCCGGCTCATCGAGGCGCACGGGCCGGCGCACGACTCGGTGACGGGGCGCATCGCGCGGATCACCGCGGTCTCCCGGTTCGAGCTCGCGATCCTGTTCGCCGTCGTCCTCGACATGACGCTCAAGCCGACCGCGGACGACGCCTGGTTCTGGGCGCTCGCGGCCGTCATCGTCCTCGCGGGAGCCGTTCTCGCGCTCTCGGGCTACCGGCGTCCGCGCGGGGCCGCGGCCGATCTCGCGTAACCTGGGCGCTCCCGGTACCCGCACGGAAGGCGACGAAGCCATGGACATGAACAAGATGCTCCAGCAGGTGCAGCAGATGCAGGCCGACATGCTGAAGGCGCAGGAGGAGCTCGCGAACGAGCGCGTCGAGGCGTCGGTCGGCGGTGGGATGGTCACGGTGACGGCGAGCGGCGCAGGGGAGCTCGTCGGGATCAAGATCTCCCCCGAGGCGATCGACCCGGACGACCCGGAGACGCTCGAGGACCTCGTCCTCGCCGGCGTCAACCAGGCGCTCAAGAACGCGCAGGAGCTCGCCCAGTCGAGGCTCGGCGACGTCAGCGGCGGCCTGAAGGGACTGGGCCTCCCGGGCCTCTAAGAGGCCCGGCCGGCGGCTGTCGTACCGGCGGATGGCGGCTGCGACGCTGCGCCGGCTCGTCTTGGCCGCACCCGTCCCGACGAGCACGCCAACCAACGGCCAGGCCTCTAGGCACAATTCGCGGGCGTGTTCAGCCCGCTCGTCGAGAACCTCATCGCGCAGCTCTCCCGCCTGCCGGGCATCGGGTCGCGGACGGCGCAGCGGCTCGCGTTCCACCTGCTCCGGGTCTCCGAGGAGGAGGCGCTCGCGCTCGCCGACTCGATCCGCGAGGTGAAGGCGCGGATCGGCTTCTGCCGCGAGTGCGGGAACCTGACCGAGGAGGAGCTCTGCGGCATCTGCACGGACACGAGGCGCGACCGGTCGCTCGTCTGCGTCGTCGAGCAGCCCGCCGACGTGCTCTCCATGGAGCGCACGCACGAGTACCGCGGCGTCTACCACGTGCTCGGCGGCGCCCTCTCGCCGCTCGACGGCGTCGAGCCGCAGCACCTTCGGATCGACGAGCTCCTCGCACGCGTGCAGCGGAACGGGGTCGAGGAGGTCGTCCTCGCGACGAACCCGAACATGACGGGCGAGGCGACCGCCGGCTACATCGCGGACCGCCTGCGCGGCCGCACGCGCGTGACACGGCTCGCGAGCGGGCTGCCGGTGGGCGGCGACCTCGAGTACGCCGACGAGGTCACCCTGGGCCGCGCGCTCGCCGGCCGCCGCGACATGTGATCCTCGGCCGCCCGGGGCCTGCAAGCGCGGTCCGTACAATCGCCGCATGGCCGAGGCCGCCTACGAGACGCTGCCCGAGCTCGAGACGGAGGAGCGGCCGGGGAGCGCCGGGACGGTCGTCATGAAGTTCGGCGGCACATCGGTGGCCGACCCGGAGAAGATCCGGCGCGTCGCGAGCAGGCTCGTCGGCGCCCGCCGGTCGGGGGCGCGGGTCGTCGGCGTCGTCTCGGCGATGGGCTACCACACCGACGAGCTCGTGGCGCTCGCCCACAAGGTCTCGCCGCGTCCAAAGCCGCGCGAGCTCGACATGCTCATCTCGGTCGGGGAGCGCGTCTCTTGCGCCCTCGTCGCCATGGCGATCGCCGACCTCGGCACTGACGCGATCTCGCTGACCGGCTCCCAAGCAGGCATCGTCACCGACACCGCCCACGGCCGGGCGAAGATCGTCGAGGTGAAGGCGCACCGCATCCACCGCGCGCTCGACGAGGACCGCATCGTGCTCGTCGCCGGCTTCCAGGGCGTCTCCACGGAGTACGACATCACGACGCTCGGCCGCGGGGGCTCCGACACGACCGCCGTGGCGCTCGCGGGGGCCCTGGGAGCGGACGCGTGCGAGATCTACACCGACGTGGACGGTGTCTTCACCGCCGACCCCCGCCTCGTTCCGGAGGCGCGCAAGCTGCACGCCGTCAGCTACGAGGAGATGCTCGAGCTGGCCGCCTCTGGCGCGAGGGTCCTTCAGCTACGCTCGGTCGAGTTCGCCCGCAACCACGGCGTCAAGCTCCACGTCCGCTCGACGTTCACCGACGAGCCGGGCACGTGGATCAGGGAGGAGGACGAGCGGATGCTGGAGAAAGCGTTGATCTCGGGCGTGACGCACACGGTCGAGGAGGCGGTCTACGAGGTCGAGGGCGTCGCCCCCGCCGAGCTCTTCGAGTCGCTCGCGACCGCCGAGGTCAACGTCGACACCGTCATCCAGATGGACTCGCGCATCGTCTTCTCCGCCCCCCTCGAGGACCGCCCGCACGCCGAGCAGGCGCTCGCCGCCCTCGGCGCTCGCTGGTCCGAGCAGCACGGGCTCGGCAAGGTGAGCGTCGTCGGCGCCGGCATGAAGAGCCACCCGGGCGTCGCCGCCCGGACGTTCGCCACCGTCCGCGGCCTCGGCGTCGAGCCGAGGTTCGTCGCCACCTCGCCGATCAAGATCGCCTTCTACCTCCCCCACGAGGAGGTCGACCGGACGGTGCGCGCGCTCCACGAGGCCTTCGAGCTCGGCTCTGCCGAAGCGGAGAGGCAGCATGCCTGATCTCGATCTCCGCGCAGCCGTCGTCGGCGCGACCGGCGCCGTCGGGACGGTGACGCTCGAGCTCCTGGCGGAGCGTGGCTTCCGCGACGTGCGCGCGTTCGCGTCGGCCCGCTCGGCCGGCTCGCAGGTGGGCTTCGGCGACGGCCGCCTCACCGTCGAGGAAGCGACGCCCGAGGCGCTCGCGGCCGGCGACCTCGACCTCGCCTTCTTCTCGGTCGGCACCGCCGCGAGCCGGGAGCTCGTGCCCCACGCCGTGCGCGGCGGAGCGGTCGTCGTCGACAAGTCGGACGCCTACCGCCTCACGGACGGCATCCCGCTCGTCGTCGCCGGCGTGAACGACCAGGTCCTGAACGGCGACGAGATCGTCGCGAACCCGAACTGCTCGGCGATGCAGCTCGCCTGCGTCCTGAAGCCGCTCGGCGACGAGGCCGGCCTCGCGAGCGTGCGCCTCGCCACCTACCAGTCGGCTTCCGGCGCCGGCGACGCCGGCATCGAGCGGCTGCGCTCCGTTCCCGCCGCCGAGGCCGATCTCTCCATGGACTGGGACCTCGACGGCGACGAGTTCAGCGAGGAGTGGAAGCTCCGTGCCGAGACGCGCAAGATCCTCGACCTGCCGGAGCTGCCCCTGCACGCGACCTGCGTGCGCGTCCCCGTCCTCGTCGGCCACGCCCAGGCGGTCTGGGTGGAGACGCAGGAGCCCCTCTCCCCCGAGGCGGCCGGTGAGATCCTGCGAGGGGCTCCACACGTCGAGCTCGCCGACCTGCCCACCCCGGGCGACGCGGCCGGCCGCGACCATGTCCTCGTCGGCCGGATCCGCCGCGACACGGCGGGCGACGGCCTCGCCCTCTGGATCGTGAACGACAACCTCCGCAAGGGCGCGGCGCTCAACGCCGTCCAGATCGCCGAGCTCCTGCTCGAGCGGCGCCTACTTCCCGCGTAGGACCCGGGCGACGCCGAGCACGGCGAGGCCGGTGAGCGCGGCCGTCGCGCCGAGCTCCGCGAGCCACCAGTTGCCGAGGTGGTGCTCCGCCGCGCGGCACCCGACGGAGAGGGCCATCCCCAGGCCTCCGGCCAGGCCGGCGAGGCCGTAGCCGAGCGTGGGGAACAACGCGAGCGCGCCCGCCCCGAGGAGGAGCAGGAACATCGCCACCGACGAGGCCGTCATCCACGTCGGCCAGATCATGCCGGGCTCGGGGTCCGGCTGGAACGCCATGACGGTGACGAGGTACGCGATCCAGCCGCCGAGCAGGACGTAGCCGGGTGGATACGCCTCGGGCCAGCTGAGGCGCGCCCGGCTCCGCTCCGGCCGTGGCTCTGGGGCAGACGGCGCCGCCCAGAGCTCCTCCAAGGCGTGGATCTCGTCGACGCGGTCCCGTGTCGTCGTAGGCATCGCAGGCCTCCCTCGGTCGCCTCCCCGCCAGCGTACCTGTCCGTCTACGCGAGCGCACGCCCGCGGGTCTCCGGACCGAGCAGGGTCACGAGCGCGCCGGCGACCATGACGAGCGCGACGAAGGTAAGCGACCAGACGGTGTCCCCCGTCCAGTCGATCAGGGCGCCGAAGAGGTAGGGGCCGCCGATCGCCGCTCCCTTGCCGACGCCCTCGACCATCCCGAAGGCGCTCGCGCGGAGACGCGTGGGGAAGAGCTCGGACGTGTAGGGGTAGACGGCGCCCCAGGCGCCGAGGTTGAAGAAGCCCACGAAGAAGAGCGCCGCGACGTACTGCGGCGTCGAGTCGGAGACGGCGAAGGCGTAGGCGGAGACGCCTCCGAGGGCAAGGAATGCAGCCAGGGTGGGCTTGCGGCCGACGCGCTCGACGAGCCAGATCGCCGCCGCGTAGCCGGGAAACTGGGAGAGCGCCGAGAGCGCGAGGAGGAGGTAGACGTCGATCGTGAACCGCTCCTCCGTCTGAAGCACGAACGGAAGCCAGAGGAAGAGCCCGTAGTAGGAGATGTTGAGCGCGATCCACACGAGGACGATCAGGGCGGACGTGCTGCGGAGCCGGCGGGACACGAGCTCGACGACCGAGACGCGGGGCTCCGGCTCGGCAGCGAGCGTCGCCGGATCGACGGGGCGGCCGGTGATCCGGCCCAGGACGCCGGCAGCCTCGACCGCCCGGCCCCGGCGCGCCAGCCAGTAGGGGCTCTCCGGCAACGCCAGCCGTACGGCGAACGCGAGGAACGCCGGGAACGCCGCCGCGAGGAAGAGGTAGCGCCAGGCGTCGTCCCCGCCCACCTGCTCGAGGAAGAGCCAGGAGAGGCCGGTGGCGGCGAGCAGTCCGACGGGCCAGAAGAAGTCGAGGAGCACGAGGTAGCGGCCGCGCTTCTGCGGGGGCAGGTACTCGGCCAGCATGGACGGGTCGACGACGAGCATGCCCCCAAGGCCGATGCCGGCGAGGAAGCGGAACGCCGAGAGGGAGCCCGGCCCCCAGGAGAGCGCCGTCAGCGCCGTGAAGAGCGCGTACCAGAGGATCGCCGCCTGGAAGATGCGCCGGCGGCCGATCCGGTCGGCCAGGCGGCCCAGGACGAGGCTCCCGACGAGGGAGCCGGCGAGGGCCGAGGCTGCGATCCAGCCCGCGTAGCTTCCCGACAGGTCCCAGAGCGCCGTGAAGAGCGGCACCGTGAAGCCGACGAGGAGGATCTCCATCGCCACGAACGTCCACGCGAGGCCCGTGACGAGGACGGCACGCCGGTGGAAGCGCGTCAGGCCGCCCCGGCGGAGGACTTCCTCGACGCCGAGACGCGGTGCAGCCGCCACAGGTGCGGGTTCGATCGTCATGCGGATGCGACGGTTTACGCCTTAGAGGCAAAAACCGCGGGCAAGTCTACCAGGAACTGACAGACGCGTCAGGGACGCTGCGGCACGGGCGCCGGCGCGAAGGCCTCCTTCACCTTGTGCCGCAGGCGCGCCGTGAGCCCCTCCTCCACGGGCTGGAGCCCGCCGAGGTCGAGGCGCGCAAGGCAGACGTCGCCGTCCCAGCGGACCGCCCTGAATCCGAAGTCGGCGAGGAAGTCGGCCGGAAACACGGTCCGGTGGACGAGGAAGCGCTCGTAGCTCGACTCGCTCTCCGGGTAGCGGTAGCCGAAGGTCTCGATCGCCTTGACGCCGCGGTCGCGGGCCTCCCCGATCGCGGCGAGGAAGAGGCTCTGGAGGACCCAGGGCGTCGCCAGGTCGACGACGTAGGCGCACGTGACGAGGACCGCGTCGGCTGACGGAGGGCCGGCGGGGAGCGAGAACGCGCGGGGGAAGTGGCCCGAGGGCCCGTACTGCACGAACCCGAGCCGGCGGTCGCCGTCGTCCTCGTAGATCGTCCCCCAGGCGCCCCAGTCGTCCTCGATGCGCTCCGCCCAGCGCTCCTTCGCGGCCGCCCGGCCCGGCCGCGACTGCCAGAAGACGCAATCCACGCAGACGGGCGGAGCGCTTGCGATCGTCGCGCCGGTGACGGGCTGGAGCCGGATCGCCATTCCGCCGGCCGAGTCTACTCGCGCCGTCGCATGATCAGCAGCGTCGCCTCGGGGCGGGCAAGAAAGCGGAACGGGACGAAGCTCGTCCCGAGACCGCGGGAGACGTGGAGCATGCCGACCGGAAGCTCGAAGAGCCCCTCCCAGAACGGCGCGCGCAGGTGCTCGAGCCGGATCTTGCCCCGTGGCGTCGGGATGCAGATCTGGCCGCCGTGCAGGTGCCCGGCGAGCGTGAGGTGGAAGTCGCCCGGGCGGAGGCTCCAGACGGCGTCCGGATAGTGGACGAGCAGGAGGCGCAGGTCGGCGCGACGGTCCGAGAGCGGCCCGAGCGGATCCCGGAGGCGGCGCGGGTCGGCCCCCGCGACCTGCACCCGGCTTCCGTCGACGTCGACGACGACGGACGAGTGCTCGAGGAGCCGCGCCTCGTCCGTCCGCAGGTCGGAGAGGTCGGCGGGACTGGCGAACGGGTCGCGCGTCTCGGCGACGTCGTGGTTCCCGAGGATCGCGTACGTCCCGTGGCGGGCGCGCAGCCGGCCGAGCGCCTCGCGGAGCGCCCGCCCGCCGCGCCGCCGGCTGACGAGGTCGCCGGTGATCGCGACCAGGTCCGGCTCGTGCTTCGCCCCCCAGGCGACCGCCTTGCGCAGCGAGCGGCCGTTGCAGGACACCGTGCCCAGGTGGAAGTCGGAGAGGTGGAGGACGGCGAAGCCGTCCAGCTCCGGAGGCAGCCCCTCGATCGGCACCTCGCGCTTCCGTAGCTCGACCCACTGCGCCTCGAACAGCATCCAGCCGAGCCCGGCCGCCGCGAGCGCCGCCCCGGCGGCGGCGAGCCACACCGCCACCGTTCTAGCGCTGCGCTCGGGCGCGGGCGATGTCGGCGCGAAGCCGCTCGCGCGACGCGTCGAGCTCCCGGCGGAGCCGCTCGGCGCGCTCCTGGGAGCCGCCGTTCCGGGCAGCGTCGTGCGCGGCGGCCCGGCGGGCGGCGACGACCGCCGCGACGGCGCCGGCGGCGGCGAGCGCGAGCACGAGCAGGCGCCTCGGCATCGACCGGATCTTAGTGTGCAAGTTTTTCCGGGCGGCGGCGTCTGTGGAAGTGGAGGGGCATTACCGGCCCGGTTCTTTCCGAGGAGAGCCGGGCCGGTCCCTTCTCTGGGGACGGTCCGCTACGGCGCTTCGAGCTTCTCGAGCACCGGCTCGACGGAGACCACGTGGCGCTTGAACTTCAGCTCGGAGTCCTCGAGCCCCGCCGCCACCCCGACGAGCTGCGAGAGGTGGAGGATCGGCATTTCGAACCGCTGCCCCGTCTGCGCCTCGAGCTTCGACTGCCAGGCGTCGAGCGAGAGGTGGCAGAGCGGGCAGGGCGTCACCATCGCGTCGGCGCCGGCCTCGATCGACTGCTGGACCGGCTGGATGAGCTCGCCGAGGGCCGTCTCCTCGCGGGCCTGGATGATCGGGAACCCGCAGCACTTCACCTTCGCCGGGTAGTCGACCGGCTCGCCGCCGCAGGCCTCGATGATCGCCTCGAGCGACCAGGGCCGGTCGGGGTCCTCGAAGCCGAGCAGCTTCGAGGGCCGCAGGATCTGGCAGCCGTAGAAGGGCGCCACCTTGAGGCCCTTGAGCCCTTTGTGGGCCACTTGCTTCAGCCTCTCGTAGCCGTCGCCCTCGGCGATGAGCCAGAGGAGGTGCTTGACCTCGACGGTCCCGCCGTAGGGCGGCGCTCCGACCTTCTCGAGGTTCTCGCTCACGCGGACGCGAAGCGCGTCGTCCCCCTGAAGCTGGAAGTTCGCCTGCCGGAGGTTGAGGGTGCAGACGTTGCAGATCGTCATGAGCGTCTCGCACCCGGTCGCCTCGGCGTAGGCGAGGATGCGCGCGTTCAGGTGCAGGTAGTAATCCGGCTCGGCCTCGTGGATGTCGCCCGCGCCGCAGCACGTGACGGACTCGAGCTCCTCGAGCTCGATCCCGAGCCTCGGCGCGAGCGCCTGCGTCGAGCTGTCGAGCTCCTTCGCGGAGAGCGAGGCGAGGCAGCCCTTGTAGTAGGCCACGCGCATCTCAGCCCTCCGCGTGCGGGGTCGGCTCGCCCGGCGTGACCGCCGGCGCGTCGCGCTGCACGCCGCCGTGCTCCGTGTGCTCGATGCGTGCGAGGGCACGCTCGCCCTGGACGATCCCGGCCGCGCCGTCGCGGCCCTGCGCCCCGACGAGCTCGTGGAGCGCGCGCGCCTCCTGCACGTTCTTCGCCACGTGCGGGGGGAAGGGAAGCGGCACCTTGCCGTGCTTGAAGAGGTTGAGCGCGAACTTCGTCTCCTTGATCGCCGCGGCGACGCCCTGCGTCTTCGGCACGAGCTCGGTCTCGCGCAGCCACCCCGTCGTCTTCGCCGAGTGGACGAACCACTTCGCGTGCTTCGCGCCCATGTCGCGGTCGATCCCGACCCGGATCGACTCGGCGCCGAGCTTGGCGATCGCGTCCCGCGGGTCGACGCCCTTGGGGCAGCGCTCGTTGCAGAAGTAGCACCGGGTGCAGTCCCAGATGCCGTGCTCGTCGTTGTAGCGCTCGAGCCGCTCGATCTTCGTCCGGTCGCGGGGGTCGCCGACGAAGCGGAACCCCTTCGCGAGGGCGGCCGGCCCGAAGAACTCGGGGTCCGACTCCATGGAGTTGCACTCCGAGACACAGCAGCCGCACATGATGCAGAGCGCCTCCTTGTGGATCGGGTTCATCTCCTCCTGCGAGTGGATGAACTCGCCGTGCTCCGGCACCTCCTCGTACCCGGTGTCGAGCCAGGGCTTCATCGTCCGGATCTTCGTCCAGAACGGCTGCATGTCGACGACAAGGTCCTTGAGAACGGGCATGTTGCCCATGGCCGAGACCACCGGCACGTGGCCGCGCTCGACGATGGGCTTCATGCGCTCCTTGCAGGCGAGGACGGCGCGGCCGTCCATGCGCATCCCGCAGGAGCCGCAGATCATCATGCGGCAGCTCTTCCTGTAGGCGAGCGTGCCGTCGACCTGGTCCTTGACGATGTCGAGGACGTCGAGCAGACAGGCCCACTCGGGCGCCTCGACCTCGAAGTGCCTGAGCTCCCGCTCGCCCGAGTCGGGGTCGTAGCGCCAGATCTTCAGTGCGACGTCCACTCAGAGACCTCCCTGGAGAAGATCGCCCAGCTCCGTGACCTCGTCTGCGGGCGGGGGCTCGATCTCCACGTCCGCTCCGAAGTCGTAGAGCTCGAGCTCGACGTTCGTGCCGTCGCCGTCACCGACCGTCGCGCGGCGCACGAGCCCGTCCGCCCCGACCCAGACGTCGATCCGGCTCGAGGCCACCGTCCCGCGGTAGCGGGTCGTCTCGACGCCCCGAACGCGCTCGCTTCCGACCGCCTCGAAGGCCCCGGCGGCCTCGAGCGTCTCGAGCAGCCGAGCAGGGTCGCCTTCGCCGAGATCGAGGTACTCGTCGAGCACGCCCGAGTCGACGGCGAGGTCGACGCCGATCCAGTCGGCGCCCCCCGAGACGAGGCCGGGTAGCAGGCCCGCCAGGCCGGAGAGGCGCAGGTAGAGGGCTCCCTCGGCGTACACGGCCTCGACGTCCGCCGGGAGAAGGCCGCCCGCGGCCTCGGAGAAGTGGAGCTCGACCCGCGCGCGGTGTCCGGCGAGCTCCCCCTCGCCGGTGAACGGGCCGCCCCGCCCGCCTTCGCCGCGCAGCGTGAAGCGTGCGCTCTTCGCGTCCACGGTGCGCGTCGCGGCCTGGACGACGTCGATCTTCGGGAGTGGCTTCGGCTCGGTCGCCTCCGAGCCGCCGCAGGCGGCGAAGAGGAGCGCGGCGACCAGCGCGGCCGGAAGGAGAAGCGCGCGCCTCACTAGTACGTGCGCTCCTGCGGCTGCCACTTCGTCGCGCGCACGGGCTCCCACGCGAGCTGGGGGCGGTCGTCCACCCACGTGACCATGGTGTGCTTCATGAAGTTCTCGTCGTCGCGCTCCGGGTAGTCGTACGGGCGGGCGTGGGCGCCCCGGCTCTCCTTGCGCGCCAGGCCCGCCTCGACCATGCACGCCGCCAGCTCGAGCAGGAAGCCGAGCTCGAGCGCCTGCGTGAGGTCCGAGTTGAAGACGTCGCCCTTGTCGTCCACGACGACCTGCTCGTAGCGCTCGCGCAGGCCGGCGACGATCTCGCCCTGCGCGCGCATCTGCTCCTCGCGCCGGAAGACGCCGAAGTTCTCGTGCATCGTCGCGGCCATCTCATCGCGGATCGCGTGCGGCCGCTCGCCCTTCGCGCGGTCGAGCATCGTCCGGAGGTCGCGCTCGGCGTCGGCGAGCGCCGAGGCCGGCGGCGCGACCACCGTGTTCGCGAACGCCCACTCGGCCGCCGCGCGCCCGGCGCGCTTCCCGAAGGTGATCGTCTCCATGAGCGCGTTCCCGCCCAGGCGGTTCGCGCCGTGCACGGAGACGCAGGCGCACTCGCCGGCGGCGTAGAGCGCCTCGAGCGCCGTCTTGCCGTCCAGGTCGGTGTCGACGCCGCCCATGTGGTAGTGGGCGCCGGGCCGGACCGGGATCGGGTCGTGGATCGGGTCGACGCCGGCGAACACCATCG
>JAICGP010000064.1 GCA_025923055.1 Thermoleophilia bacterium | reverse complement strand
TGCTCCTCGGAGGCCATCAGCTCCGCTTCGCCTCCTCGTCGATGACCTCGTAGTCGGCTTCCTCGACGACCTCCTCGTCGCTCGTGTCGCCGTCACCGGAGGGCTGGGAGGCGGCCTGCTCGGCCTGCACCTTCTCGTAGACGGCCTGCGCGAGCGCGTGCGAGGCCTGCATGAGCTCCTCGCTCTTCGTCCGGATGGCGGAGACGTCGTCGCCGTCGACGACGCTCTTCAGCGCCTCGATGCGCTCCTCGATCGTCTTCGCCGTCTCCTCGTCGACCGACTCGCGGTGCTCGCCGAGGCTCTTCTCGGTCGTGTAGACGAGCGTCTCGGCCTGGTTGCGCGCCTCGGCCAGCTCGCGCATGGCGTGCGCCTCGCCGGCGTGGGCCTCCGCGTCGGCGACCATGCGCTCGACCTCCTCCTCGGAGAGCCCCGAGCCGCCCTCGATGCGGATCTGCTGCTGGTTGCCCGTGCCGAGGTCCTTCGCCGAGACGTTGAGGATGCCGTTCGCGTCGATGTCGAAGGCGACCTCCACCTGCGGCATCCCACGCGGCGCCGGCGGGATGCCGACGAGCTGGAACTTGCCGAGCGTCTTGTTGAAGGCGGCCATCTCGGACTCGCCCTGGAGGACGTGGATCTCGACGGACGGCTGGTTGTCCTCGGCCGTCGTGAACGTCTCCGACTTCTTCGTCGGGATCGTCGTGTTGCGGTCGATCAGCGTCGTGAAGACGCCGCCCTTCGTCTCGATGCCGAGCGAGAGGGGCGTGACGTCGAGCAGGAGGACGTCCTTCACCTCGCCCTTCAGGACGCCGGCCTGGATGGCCGCGCCCACGGCGACGACCTCGTCCGGATTGACGCCCTTGTGGGGGTCCTTGCCGACGAGCGCCTTCACCTTCTCCTGGACGGAGGGCATGCGGGTCATCCCGCCCACGAGTACGACGTGGTCGATGTCCGACTGCGTCAGCCCCGCGTCGGCGAGCGCCTGCTTCGTCGGGCCGACCGTGCGCTCGAGCAGCTCGTGCGTGAGCTCGTTCAGCTTCGCGCGCGTCAGCTGGAGGTCGAGGTGCTTCGGGCCCTCCTGGGTCGCCGTGACGAACGGCAGGTTGATCTGCGTCGAGGTGGTCGAGGAGAGCTCGATCTTCGCCTTCTCGGCCGCCTCGTAGAGGCGCTGGAGCGCCATCTTGTCCTGGGCGAGGTCGATGCCCTGGTCGCGCTTGAACTCCGCGACCATCCAGTCGACGATCGCCTTGTCGAAGTTGTCGCCGCCGAGGTGGTTGTCGCCGTTCGTCGCCTTCACCTCGAAGACGCCCTCGCCGAGCTCGAGCACGGACACGTCGAACGTACCGCCGCCGAGGTCGAAGACGAGGATCGTCTGGTCGGACTCCTTGTCGAGCCCGTAGGCGAGCGAGGCGGCCGTCGGCTCGTTGATGATCCGCAGGACGTTGAGACCGGCGATCTTGCCGGCGTCCTTCGTCGCCTCGCGCTGCGCGTTGTTGAAGTAGGCCGGGACCGTGACGACCGCGTCGGTGACCGTCTCGCCGAGGTAGGCCTCCGCGTCCGCCTTCAGCTTCTGGAGGATCATCGCCGAGATCTCCGGCGGCGCGTACTCCTTGCCGCCCGCCTTCACGCGCGCGTCGCCGTTCGGGCCCGCGACGACCTCGTACGGGACGATCTTCATCTCCTCGGAGACCTCCGAGTACTTCCGGCCCATGAAGCGCTTGATCGAGAAGACGGTGTTCTCGGGGTTCGTGACGGACTGGCGCTTCGCGGGCGCGCCGACGAGCCGCTGCCCGTCCTTCGCGAACGCGACGACGGACGGCGTCGTGCGCCCGCCCTCGGCGTTCGGGATGACGGTCGGCTCGCCGCCTTCCAGCACGGCGACGCACGAGTTCGTCGTACCGAGATCGATGCCGATGGTTCGTGCCATTGTGTGGTTCCTCCGCTTCCTCGCAGGATTCGCTGGCTCAGAAAATCTAAGCCTCTTTATAGCAGGTCGTCCCGCACGCGCGCGGTCGCCGGCCCCGCTTGTGTTTCACGCGCACAAGCTCTTCATCTCCGCGAGCCCGGCCGTGGTCGCGTTCCGAAGGGCTGTAGGCCTTGTGCGCGTGGAGCACAAGGTCCTCGGGGGGCTCAGCGTGGCGTCTCGGCGAGCGGGGCGGCGGCCGGCGCGCGTCGCCTGCGCAGGCCGCGGCCTGGCTCGACGGCGGCGCCGCTCGCGCGGACGATGAGCGCCACCGAGACGACGATCGCGGAGCCGGCGGCGAGCATCTGGAGCGTGACCTCCTCGCCGAGGAGCGCCCAGCCGAGGGCGACCGCGACGATCGGGTTCACGTACGCGTACGTCGCCACGAGCGAGGTGGGAGCGGCCCGCAGGAGCCAGACGTAGGCCGTGAAGCCGATCAGGCTCCCGACGACGATCAGGTAGCCGACCGCGAGCAGCGCGTCGAGCGACCACGTCGCGTCGCCGAGCTCGCCGCCCGCGGCGGAGAAGGCGAGCAGGAGGATGCCCCCGCAGATCGAGCCGAGCCCGGCGGAGACGAGCGGGCGCTTCGGGAGCGGCGCCCCGCGGGAGTAGAGCGACCCCGCCGACCACGTGAGCGCGCCGAAGACGATCACGAGCGCGCCGACCCGGTCGACCGAGCCGCGGCCGAAGGGGTCGAGCAGGAACGCGAGGCCGACGAAGCCGAGCACGAAGCCGGCGTACGCGCTCGGACGCAGCCGCCGGCCGAAGACGACGCGGTCGAGGAGCGCCATCCAGATCGGGATGCTCCCGACGAGGAGCGCGGCGACGCCCGCGGGCACGGTCTGCTGCGCCCAGGCGAGGCTGCCGTGGCTCATGAGGAACAGCAGCCCGCCGAAGACGAAGCCGGCGACGATCTGCGGCCTGCCGATCCGGTCGCCCTCCCGGTCGCCGCGCGGGAGCGCCCAGAGGAGGAGCGCCGCCCCCGCGACGAGGTGGCGGATGGCCATCGAGAGGAGCGGCGGCAGGTCGCGGACGGTGATCGCGAGCGCGATGAACGTGGAGCCCCAGACGACGTAGATCGTCACCAGGGCGAGCCACACCCTCGCTCCGTACCGCGCCGCCACCTCGCAAGGATGCCCGCCTCCGGTCGATCACCTCAAGTCGAGCTGGACGCGCTCTCGATCAGCGCAGCTGATGGGCCGGAAAACCGCGAGGGCGCCGACCGACCGGCGCCCTCGCGGCGGGCGAAGAGGCGGGAGCCCGACTAGAGGCGCTCGCGCGCCTCCTCCTTTGCCTCCTCGAGCTGCTCCTTGCCCTCGCCCACCTTCTGCTGCGCCTGGCCCTGGCGCTCGCGCAGCTCGTCGTCGGTGAGCTTGCCCTCGGTCTCCTTGAGCTTGCCTTCGGCCTTGTCGCGCATGCCCTCCATCGCTGCTCCTTTCCGCCTGCGGTGGAAGCTCGATGTGCCCGAATGGGATCCGCGGAAAACCGCTGAGCTACGCTTGCCCCGTGGAGCGGCTCCTCGACAGGCTCGGGCGGCCGATCCGGGACCTCCGCGTCTCGGTCACCGACCGCTGCAACTTCCGCTGCGTCTACTGCATGCCGAAGGAGGTCTTCGGCCGCGACCACCCGTTCCTGCCGCGGGCCGAGCTGCTCACCTTCGAGGAGATCGAGCGGGTCGCGCGCGCGGCCGCCGGCCTGGGCGTCGAGAAGATCCGCATCACGGGAGGCGAGCCCCTCCTGCGCCGCGACGTGGAGACGCTCGTCGGCATGCTGGCCCGGATCCCGGGGCTAGACCTGACGCTGACGACGAACGGCGCGCTGCTGGCGCAGAAGGCGCAGGCCCTCCGGGACGCAGGGCTCGACCGCATCACCGTCAGCCTCGACTCGCTCGACGACGAGGTGTTCCGGGGAATGAACGACGTCGACTTCCCGGTCGAGCGCGTGCTCGCGGGGATCGACGCGGCGCTCGCCGCAGGCCTCGCGCCCGTGAAGGTGAACGCCGTCGTCAAGCGCGGCGTCAACGACGACGGCGTCGCCGCGATGGCGCGCGCCTTCCGCGGGACGGGCGCCGTGCTCCGCTTCATCGAGTACATGGACGTCGGCCACTCGAACGGCTGGCGCCTGGACGACGTCGTGCCCGCGGCCGAGATCGTCGCCGCGATCGACGCCGAGTACCCGCTCGACCCGGTCGAGCCCGGCTACCGCGGCGAGGTGGCGAGCCGCTGGCGCTACCGGGACGGGGGCGGCGAGATCGGGGTCATCTCCTCGGTCACCCAGCCGTTCTGCCGCGACTGCACCCGCGCCCGGCTCTCCGCCGACGGCAAGCTCTACACCTGCCTCTTCGCCGTGCACGGCCACGACCTGCGCGCGGTGCTCCGCGGCGGCGCCTCCGACGAGGAGCTCGCCGAGACGCTACGCGGCATCTGGAGCGCCCGCGCCGACCGCTACTCGGAGCTCCGCTCGGCAGAGACCGAGGGGCTCGCGAAGGTCGAGATGTCCTACATCGGCGGCTAGGCCGAGCCGCGGCGCCGGCGGGCGAGCATCGGTACGGGCGCCCCCCGAGGCTCGAAAGACGGGGGAAAACCGAACCGACCCCCTCGATAGACTTGGAGAGTGACCGCCCTCGGACGTCACCTTCCGCGCGGCTACCGCGACTTTTTCTTCCAGCTCTCGCTCTGGTTCGGCTTCGCGCTCGTCTACCAGCTCGCGCGCGGGATCGCCGACCGGGGCTCCTCCGACGCGATGGAGAACGGGCTCCACGTCATCGAGGCCGAGCGCGCCTTCAACGCGCTCGTGGAGGTCGACATCCAGCGGGCGGTGCTCCACGCCGGCGGCTGGACGCTCGACCTCGTCAACGTCACCTACTGGCTCTCGCAGTTCGCCGTCCTCGGCATCGCCCTCCTCTGGATCTACTTCTTCCGCAACGAGGCCTTCACGACGGTGCGCAACTGGATCTTCGCCACGAACCTGCTCGCGCTCGTCGGCTACGTGCTGATGCCGACGGCGCCGCCGCGCATGTTTCCGGAGGAGGGGTTCGTCGACACGCTCGCGCAGTCGGCCGCGGTGAACCACGGGAGCGGCCTGATCGAGCTCGCTTCCAACCCGTACGCGGCGATGCCGAGCGTGCACTCGGCCGACGCCCTCATCATCGGCTTCGTGATGGCCACCCTCGTGAAGAGCCGCTGGGCGGCGATGCTCTGGACGTTCTGGCCGACGTGGGTGTGGTTCTCGGTCATGGCGACCGGCAACCACTTCTGGCTCGACATCGTCGCCGGCCTCGGCGTCGCCGTCATCGCGGGCACGATCGTCTCGTGGGCGCAGGAGGGCCGCCCGGCCGCGTCGCCCGCGCTGTACCGCTGCAACAGGTGGTAGTTTCGCGGCTCCGGTGAGCCGTCAGCCCGCAGCGGACCGCACCAGGCGCACCTACCAGGACGAGGTCCGCCGCGCGGCGAGCCGCTCGATCGCCGGGCTCGAGCGCACGAACGTGACGCCCGACGCCCTGACGGTCGCGGGGGTCGGTCTCTGCATCGCCGGCTCCGTGCTCGTCTACTTCGAGTACGCCTCGCACTGGTTCTTCTTCGTCGGCGGCCTCCTCTTCGTCATCGGAAGCGTGCTCGACATCCTCGACGGCGCGCTCGCCCGCCGGAGCGGCAAGGGGACGCCCTTCGGCGCCTTCCTCGACTCGACGGTCGACAGGGTCGGCGAGGGCTTCATGCTGGGCGCCGTCGGGCTCGTCCTGATGCGTGACGGCTACGAGTGGGGCGTCGCGCTCGCATTCGCGGCGATCGGCGGCTCCTTCCTCGTCAGCTACACGCGGGCGCGGGCCGAGGCGCTCGGGCTGAAGGGCGACGTCGGCATCGGGAGCCGGGCGGAGCGCGTCGTCGTCCTCTCGGTCGGGCTCGGGCTGGCGCCCTTCCACGAGCTCGTCCTGCCGCTCACGATCGCCGTCCTCGCGGCGACAGCCTGGATCACAGTCCTCCAGCGAGTGCTATCAGTCCGGCGGCAGCTCGGCGCCGGCTGATACTCTGCTAGCAGCTCTATGGCTGCTAGCAGAACAAGCCTCCTCGTCCGCATGCCCGCCCCGCTGAAGCGGTCGCTGGCGCGCGAGGTCGCGCGGCGCGGCGGAACCATGAACGACGTCGCCGTCTCGATCCTCGCCGGGCGCTTCGGCGTGCGCTTCGAGCCGAGCGGGCGCCGCGGCGGCTCGACCCCGGGCGCGAGCGGCGCCGTCCTCCTCCGCGTTCCGCCGGAGCTGAAGGACGCGCTGCGCGAGGAGGCCGGCCGGACGGCGGCCACGACCAACCGGCTCGTCGTCGACACGCTCACGGAGGCACTGCGAGGAAAGGAATCCATGGCCCAGACGAACGGCAAGACCAACGGCAGGGTGCGCTCGGAGGACAAGGTGCGGGTCGCCATCATCGGCGTCGGCAACTGCGCGAACTCCCTCCTCCAGGGCGTCGAGTACTACAAGGACGCCGACCCGGACGCATTCGTGCCCGGGCTCATGCACGTCGACCTCGGCGGCTACCACGTCCGCGACGTCGAGTTCACGGCCGCCTTCGACGTCACGACGGACAAAGTCGGCAAGGACCTCGCCGACGCCATCTGGGCGCGCCCCAACGACACCTACAGGTTCGCCGACGTCCCGAAGACCGGCGTCACCGTCTCGCGCGGCATGACGCACGACGGGCTCGGCAAGTACCTCTCCGAGATCGTCGAGAAGGCCCCCGGCGACACCGACGACGTCGTCGAGATCCTCCGGGAGACGAACACGGACGTCGTCGTCAACTACCTGCCGGTCGGCTCCGAGGAGGCCACCAAGTGGTACACGGAGCAGATCCTCAAGGCGGGCTGCGCGATGGTGAACTGCATGCCGGTCTTCATCGCCAAGGGCGGCTACTTCGGCAAGCAGTTCGAGCAGCACGGGCTCCCGATCATCGGCGACGACATCAAGTCGCAGGTGGGCGCGACCATCACCCACCGCGTGCTCACGAGCCTCTTCCGCGAGCGCGGCGTCCACCTCGACCGGACCATGCAGCTCAACGTGGGCGGCAACTCGGACTTCCTCAACATGCTCGAGCGCGACCGCCTCGAGTCGAAGAAGATCTCGAAGACGAACGCCGTCACCTCCATGCTCGACTACGACATGGGCGCCGAGAACGTCCACGTCGGCCCGTCGGACTACGTGCCGTGGCTCACCGACCGCAAGTGGGCCTACATCCGCATGGAGGGCACCTCCTTCGGCGACGTACCGCTGAACGTCGAGCTGAAGCTCGAGGTCTGGGACTCCCCCAACTCGGCCGGCATCGTCATCGACGCCGTCCGGCTCGCGAAGCTGGCGCTCAACAACGGCGTCGCCGGCGCGCTCGAGGGCCCGAGCGCCTACCTGATGAAGTCGCCGCCCAGGCAGATCCAGGACGACGAGGCGCACGACCTCACCGAGGCGTTCATCAAGAAGCACGCGCGCAAGCGCGCGAAGAGCGCGGCGAAGGCCTAGCGGACGAGCGAGGGGCCGGCCCGCGCCGGCCCCTCTGCATCTACCACGTCGCGATCACGCGGCAGGGGCCGCCGGAGCCCTCCTCCCACGGGATCAGGCCGACGTACGCCGTCGCGCCCCGCGGCGGGATCGTGTCGAGACCGGCCATGTTCTCGAGCCCGTAGCGGTCGGTGGCGAGGAAGTTGACGTGCACGGGGAAGGTCAGCGAGTTCCCGGGGTCTAGGCTGAGCGTGTCGATCCCGATGCCGGTGACGTCGCGCTTCGCGGCGAGCCACATCGCCGCCTCCTCGCTCCAGCCCGGGAAGTTGTAGTTCGGGAACGCGGGCCCGCCCTTGAAGGCGGCCGGGTCGTCGACCTTCTCCGCCCAGCCGGAGTCGGCGGCGACGAGCGCTCCCTTCGGGATGCGGCCGTGGCGGCGCTCGAACTTCATGAGGTCGTCGACCTCCACCATCGCGTTGGGGTCGCTCCGCGCCTTCTTCGAGATGTCGACCACGACGATCGGGGCGATGAGCTCCTGCAGGGTGATCTCGGGCGAGAGGCGGCCGCCGGGGACGAAGTGGCCGGGCGCATCCATGTGGGTGCCCGAGTGCTCGCCGAACGTCCACCTCTGCGCGTAGAAGCCCGAGGTCGCGTAGTCGGCGATCGTCTCGCGCTCGGGCTCCTCGCCGCTGACGAAGACCGGGAAGCCCTCGACGAAGGTGTGCGTGAGGTCGGCGAGGCGCCGCTTGCGCCGGCCGCCGCGTCCGCGTCCGCCGCCGGCGAGGGCGCCCGCGGGAAACGCCGCCGCCAGCGCGACGCCGGCCGCTCCGACGATCGCCGTGCGCCGATCGACCTTCGGCGCCCCCTCCGCCTCGACCTGCTCACGAACCGTCTCGATGGTGCCCGGAAGACACACGGTTCCTCCTCTCCACGGGGTTGGGGGAGCGACGCTACCGCGGTGCGGGCAGGCGTGCAAGAGAGCGAGAGGGCCGGCTCCCGCCGGCCCGAGAGCGCCGGGTGCGGGACGCGGCCGGCAACGGGCTAGACTCGGCGGTGGATGAGGCTTCGCGTCTGTCTGGTCACTCCCTTCGCGTGGTCGCAGCCGCATCCCGTCAACGACCACGTCGCAGGCGCGGCCGCCGAGCTGCGCCGGCGCGGCCACGACGTCGTCGTCCTGGCGCCTTCCGGCCGCGCGACCGAGCTCGCCGCCGGCCGGCGCGCGCTGAGGCGCCTGCTTCGGGAGGGCACGCCGCTCGAGGGCGTCGTCGCGGTCGGGCCCGCGCTCCCCGTCTCGCGGCAGAGCCGCCTCGGCGTGCCCCTCGGCGTCCGCGCCAACATCGCCCTGGCGCTGGCGCACGACCGCTTCGACGTCGTCCACGGGCACGATCCCGGGCTGCCGAGCCTCTCGTACCTCACCCTCAGGGACGCGCCCGGGCTCGCTGTGGCGACGTTCCACTCAGCCGAGCGGCTGGCCTACCCGCCCGGCCGCAAGCAGCGCGAGCGGCTGCTCTCGCGCGTCGACGCCCTGACCGCGACCACCGCCGCAGTCGCCGCCGCCGCCGCCGAGCGGTTTCCCGGCGACTATCGCACGCTGCCCCGAGGCGTCGATCTGGAGCTCTTCCGTCCGGCCGCAGAGCGCCGGAGGTTCGTGCTCGAATGGCGGCCGGAGGAGCGCCCTCGCCTGAAGGCCGTCTTGCGCGCCCTCGCGTCGCTCCCCGGCTGGGAGCTCGTGCTCTTGCGGACGACCCCGTTCTCGGGCCGGCCGTACGTCCCGCGCCCGCTCCGCGACCGCGCGCACGTCCGCAGCGGCTTCGAAGCGCGCTCGCGCGCGGCGGAGCTCGTTGGGGCGGCGGGGTTCGTCCCCTCGCCGCGCGGCAGCGCCCGCCTTCCGCTCGAGGCTGCCGCGGCCGGCGTCCCGCTCGTCGATCCCCCGGGAGCGGCTGAGCAGCCGCAGCTCCTCGGAGCCGCTCTCGCCCGCCTGGCAGACGACGAGCGCTGGCGCGGGCGCAGCGCCGCCGCCGCGCGTCGCGACGCGGAGCAGGAGAGCTTCGAGCGGCTTGGAGACGCCCTCGAGGAGGTCTACGGATCCGTGCTCGGCAAGCGGCGCTCGCCCGCCGCGCGCGCGGTCGACCCGCTGGCCGGCCGGCCCGTCGTCCTCGCCGACCTCCACATGCACACCGAGCACTCGTACGACTGCGCCGTGCCGGTGCGCGACCTCCTCGATCATGCCGAGGCGATCGGGCTCGGCGCGATCGCGGTCACGGACCACAACGTCTTCGCGGGCGCCGAGGAGGCCCTGGAGCTCGCGCGCGACCGGGCGCTGACGGTGATCCCGGGCGAGGAGGTGAAGACGGAGTCGGGTGAGGTGATCGGGCTCTTCCTGCGCGAGGAGATCCCGCGGGGGCTCTCGATGGCCGACACGATTGCGGCGATCCGCGAGCAGGGCGGCGTCGTCTACCTCCCCCACCCCTTCGACCGCCTGCACACGATCCCCGACGCGACGACGCTCCACCGGCACCTGGCCGAGATCGACGTCTTCGAGGTCTACAACGCGCGCCTCCTCTTCGACGCCATGAACGACGAGGCGGTGCGCTTCGCGCGCAAGTACAACCTCACGATGGGCGCGGGCTCGGACGCCCATGTCCTCCAGGGCGTCGGAACCGGGCTCGTCCGGATGCGCGCCTTCACGACGCCCGAGGAGTTCCTCATCAGCCTCCGGGGCGCCGAGGTCGTCCGCCGGCCGAAGTCGCTCCTCTACCTGCAGGGCCTCAAGTGGGTCGCGCAGGCGCGGGAGCGGCGGGGACGGGCCGGGGCATGGTCCGCCCGGTGAGGCTGCCGCGAGGAGCCCGGAGGGCCTCGCCGGGCGGGCCATGAGGTAGGAAAGGACCTGGGACCCGCCGAATCAGGTGCGAGCCGACCCCGTGCCCGTGTCCGCCGACGACATCTCCGAGCGCTACCTCAAGAAGGCCATCGCCGAGATCAACGAGCTCGGCCGTGAGGTCGCGGCCGCGGCCGGCTCCGAGCGCGTGCCCGTGCTCGGCTCGGGCCACCCGCTCGGCGACGTCTTCCTCCTGAAGGCGAGCCCGCAGACGGCCGAGGTCCACGAAGGGGTCGCGTTCTTCGGGCGAGCCGGCCAGGCGATCCTCAAGGCCCTGCAGCGGCTGCACGTCGACCCGACGGCGATCTACGGCACGAACTGCGTGAAGTTCGAGGGCGCCGCGGAAGAGGACTCGAGGCGCTGGCTGGCGCGCGAGCTGCACGTCGTGCAGCCCAAGATCGTCGTAGTCATGGGGCAAGATGCGCGGGCATGCCTGAACGCCGTCAGGTTTCCTCTCGCCGACGAGATCGAGGACCGGCCGGGAGAGATTCAGCGCCTCACGCCGACGATCGAGGCCCTTCTGACGCCGGACGTCGACGCCTCCCTGGACGAGACTCGCTCGAAGCGCGCCTTCTGGGAGGCGTTCAAGGCGCTCGGCCCCTGGTGGTCCGAGCTACCGCCCTACTAGCACTCCTCGCCGCCCTCGCGGTCTACTACGCGACCTCGGAGTCGCTCTTCGAGGTCTCCACGTGGGGGGACGTGGCGATCCTCGGGCTCGTGCTCATGCCCGCGCTCTTCGCGCTGACCTGGCTGGCGCTCCCGTTCCGGCGCGCGGTGCCGCAGGGCGTCCTGGGCGGCGCGATCGTCGCGCTCGCCGCGCTGGCCGTGGTCTTCTCGCTCGCCGATCTCGACGTGGCCGCGAACTTCGCGAAGTTCGCCGCGGTGACGGCGGCCGGCTGGTGGTTCCTCGCCTTCTTCGAGGCGGTGAGCTGGGTGCTGCTCGTCGCGCTCCTGATCGTCCCGGTCGACATCTACTCGGTCTTCCGCGGCCCGACGAAGGTGATCGTCGAGCAGCAGCCGGAGGTCTTCAACGCGCTCTCGATCGCGTTCCCGCTCCCCGGCGAGCACAACTCGGCTCAGCTCGGCCTCCCGGACGTCCTCTTCTTTGCCCTCTTCCTGGGCGCGGCGGTGCGCTTCGGCCTCCGGCCGGGAGCGACGTGGGTCCTGATGACGCTCTCCTTCGGGGCCACGCTCGCGCTCGCGGTCCTCTTCGAGATCGGCGGGTTGCCGGCGCTCCCGCTCCTCTCGGCAGCCTTCGTCCTCGCCAACGCGGACCTGCTCTGGCGCCGGGTGCGCGGTCTGCGCGTCGCCGCGCTCTACGACGTGCACGGGAACCTGCCGGCGCTCGAGGCTGTGCTCGCGGAAGTCGAACGTTCGCGGGTCGACCTCGTCGTCGTCGGCGGGGACGTCGCGAACGGGCCGATGCCGCGGCAGTGCCTGGAGCGCCTCCGCGCCCTCGGCGACCGCGCCGTCTTCGTGCGCGGCAACGGCGACCGCGAGCTGGCTGCCCCGGTGGCCGGCGACGGGATCTGGGCGGCCCGGGCCAGGTGGGCCGCGGAGCAGCTCGATCCCGAGCAGCGCTCGTTCCTCGCCCAGCTTCCCGAGACGTCGTCCGTCCGGGTCCAGGGGCTCGGCGGCGTCGTCTTCTGCCACGGGTCGCCACGGAGCGACGAGGAGATCGTCACGGCGCTCACGAGCGAGTCGCGCGTGGCGCCCATGCTGGAGGACGTGACGGCCAGGACGGTCGTCTCCGGCCACACCCACGTCCAGTTCGACCGGATCGTCGGCGAGACGCGGCTCGTGAACCCGGGGAGCGTCGGGATGCCGTACGAGGCGCGCGCGGGGGCGTACTGGGCGCTGCTCGGCCCCGACGTCGAGCTGCGCCGCACGCCCTACGACGCCGAGGCGGCCGCGGCGGCGATTCGCGCCACGGGCTTCCCGGACGCCGAGGAGCTCGTGCGCGAGAACGTCCTCGCGACGCCGGACCCGTACGAGGCGGCCGAGCACTTCGAGCGCCTCGCCGCGGGCACCGCGTAACCCCGCCTCGTGTTCCACGCGCACAAGCTCCCGACCCCTCCTGCGGGCGGAGACGGCGCCCGCGAACGAGCGAAGGACCTTGGTGCTCGTGAAACACGAGCGGCCCCTAGGGGCGCCAGGGGAAGACGGCGGGGGCGCGCGGGTCGGCGAGGCCCGCGGCGTAGGCCTCTGCCGCACGCAGCGGCACCGCTGCCGGGTGCCGCAGCTCGACGGCGAGCGGCTCGACGAGCCGGGCGGTGTGGTCGCCGCAGTCGAGCGAGTCGAGGACGCGGCCCTCGAGCCACCCCATGGCGTCCGCCAGGAGCGGGGCTCCCGTCTCGCCCGGGCTCCAGGCCACGTCCGCGAACTTGTCCGCGTCGCGGCCCGAGCGGAAGCCGAAGAGCCCAACCCAGTCGTCCTGCCCCCGGGCGACCGGATGGAGTGCGAGGACCCCGCTCGCGTCGAGGAGCTCGTGCGTGAGGTTGTCGTGCGAGGTGAGGACGACGACCCGCGGACGGTCGGCGTGGAGGCTCGCCGGCGTCACGTACGTGACGATGCAGCCCGCGGGCCGCCCGGCGAG
>JAICGP010000063.1 GCA_025923055.1 Thermoleophilia bacterium | reverse complement strand
GGCCGGCGCCGCGAGGGCGCCGCGGCTCCCGCTCGCCGCTGGATCAGGGCTCGCGCGGGCCGCCGGGGCCGAGCGCTTCCTGGAGACGCGCCATCTTCACGGCGATCTCGACCATGAGCCAGTCGTCCTTCCGCAGGTCGAGACCGGAGAGCTCGCCGATGCGGCGCAGCCGCTGGCGAAGCGTGTTGGGATGGACGTAGAGCGCCTCCGCGGTCGCGCTGATGTTGCCGCGTCTGCGGAGGAACTCCTCGAGGGTCCGTAGGAGCGCGGTGGAGCGCTGGCGGTCGTACTCCGCGACACGTGCGACGGCGTCGCGGTGCTCGTCGCGCACGCCGGCGTCGAGCGGCATCCGCAGGAGGTACTTGTACGGTCCGAGATCCTCGTAGGTCATGAGGCCCTTCGTCCCCTGGAGCACGGTCGTCCCCAGGAGCGCATGCCGGGCCTCCTCGAAGCCGGCCGCGAAGGTGGCCGCGCCGCGGCACGGGTTCGAGATGCCGATCGCCACCGGCGCCTCGAGGCCCTCGTGGATCGAGCGGATCTCCTCGACGAGCTGCTCGTGCCCGCCCGCCGGCAGGCGGAGGAGCGCCCGGGTGGAATCGTCGCGGCGGTCGAAGAGCGACCCCGGCGCGGCCGCCGCGAGCGCGCGGTCGAGCTCGTCGGAGGGCGGCGAGGCGGTCAGCACGACGTAGCGCTGGTCGAGGTCGGCGCCGAGGCGCGCGGCGCGGCCCTCGAGCCCCGGGATCGCCTCGCCGCCGGCGAGCCCCTCGAAGAAGTCCTTGATCAGGTTCTTCTCGGTGAGGCGCTCGATCAGCTCGATCTTCTTGATCGCCACGGCGGCCTGGTTGGCGACGGCGCGCGCGAGGTCGACCTCCGACGTCCCGGTCGCGGCCAGGAGCCCGAGCAGCTCGTCGTTCGCGACGAGCGGGACGGCGACCGAGGTCGAGCGGCCGCTGCGGGCGACCTCCGGCCCGAGCTCGGCGAGGCCGATCTCGGCACGGGCAGTCGCGCCGCGCGGCGCCGAGGCGCGCAGATGCAGCTGCTCGCTCGCAGGGTCGAGCAGGTAGACGTGGCAGTCCTCCGCGCGCAGCACACGCGCGCCGCGCTCGGCGACCGCCGGAAGCAGATCGCCCAGGGTCTCGGCGCGCGCGAGCGTCTCTCCCAGCTCGGTCAGGTGCTCGAGCTCGTCGACCCGGCGCCGCATCTCCTCGTACAGACGCGCGTTCTCGATCGCGCCGGCGACGAGCGATGCGCTCGAGACGAGCACGTCCACCTCCGCCTCGGTGAACTCGCGCGGCGCCTCCGTGTGGCTCGAGACGACGCCGATCACGTTGCCGTCCTTGCCGACGATCGGCACCGAGACCAGGGACTGGAACCGCTCCTCCTCGAGCTCGGGCACGTACTTCACGCGAGGGTCGTCGAGGAGCTGGTCGCGGATCCAGGCCGGCTCCTTGCGCTCCGCCGCCCACCAGGCGAGACCCTCGCCCCGCTCGAGCGCGATCTCGCCCACGAGGTGGGCGTACGGCTCCGACGCCGCCTCGAGGACGAGGCGGTCGTCTTCGATCAGGTAGACGAAGCACGCGTGCACGGAGGTCGCGTCGGTGAGGAGGCGGACGACGGCCCCGAGCACCTCGTCGAGGTCGAGGGACGACGAGACCGTGGAGATGATCGCGTAGAGGAACGGGCTCTCGCCCGTGTGCGCCGCAGGCGTTCCCATGGGCGAATCGTAGGGCGAAATCGCCCGTTCTACCGGCGCAGCAGCGGTGAGGGGGCCCTTGGGCGAGCCCCCTCGCCGCCTCCACCCGGGTTCGCCGGCGCGCCTCGCGGCCCCTGACGCATGCGCCGGTGGTCGCGAGTAGGGGCGAGCGCCGGCGCCGCCGCGACCATACAGCCTTTCAGGCTAAACGGCCAATATATTGCAGTTATCGCGTGAAGCCGGCCGCCCCGAGCTCCCGGTCGACCTCGGCGCCGGCGCGTGTGACCGCGGTCGCCAGCGCCCGGACGTCGGCGGGCCCGGTGCGGAAGTTCACGATGCAAGCACGCAGGAGGTAGGTCCCGTCGACGACGGCGTTCGAGAGGTACACGTCCCCGCCCTGGTCGAGGCGGTCGAGGATCTCGCGGTTGAGCTCATTCAGGTAGGCCTCGGCCTCCGGCGAGCCGGGCTCCAGGCCTGGAGGCACGTAGCGGAAGGTCGTGATGCTGAGGCTCTGCGTCCACGCCTCGAGCTCGCCGTCGGCCGCGGCCAGCGCGTGGAGGTCGCGGGCAAGCGCGATGTCGTCGGAGATCATGCGGACGTAGCCTTCCCGCCCGACCTGGCGCAGCCCGAGCCAGACCTTCAGCGCGCGGAACCCGCGCGAGTTCTGCGGCCCGTAGTCGACGAAGTTGACGGGAGCGTCCTCGCCCTCGGCCAGGCGGTAGTAGGGCGGGCGGTAGGTGAACGTGTCCAGCAGCGCACGCGGCTCGCGCACCAGGATGCAGCCGGCCTCGAGCGCGGCGTAGAGCCACTTGTGCGGGTCGACCGCGACCGAGTCGGCCACAGCGAGGGCCTTCAGGTCCGGCGGTGCGTCCGGGAGCGCGGCCGCCGGGGCGCCGTAAGCGCCGTCGACGTGGAACCAGAGGCCTTCCTCGCGGCAGACGGTGGCGAGCTCGTCGAGCGGGTCGATCGCCCCCGTGCTCACCGAGCCGGCCGTGCCCACGACCAGGAAGGGCAGATCGCCCGCGGCCCGGTCGGCGGCGATTCGCTCCCGGAGCGCGTCCACGCGCAGGCGCTGCCCGGAGTCCACCTCGATCCAGCGGATCGTCTCGGTGCCGTGGCCGAAGAGGTCGGCCGCCTTCTCGATCCACGTATGGGTCTCGGCGGAGACGTAGGCGCGGAGGGTCGCCCCTTCGGCCGCGGCTATCCCATCGGCCCGCACGTCCCAGGGCGCCCGGGCGCGGCGCGCCGCCAGGAAGCCGATGAAGTTCGCCATATTGCCGCCGCTGACGAGCACGCCGCCGCAGCTCGGCGGGTAGCCCAGGAGCTCGGCGATCCAGCGGACCGTCTGCGCCTCGAGCTCGCTGGCGAGCGGCGAGAGCGGCCAGGCGCCCACGTTCGGGTTCACGGCCGCCGCGAGCAGGTCGCCGAGCGCGCCGATCGGCGCGGCGGACGAGGTGATGTAGCCGAAGAAGCGCGGGTGGCCGTTGAAGAGCGAATGGTCGAGGAGCAGGCGGGCGGACTCGGCGAGCAGCTCGTCGGGCGCCATGCCCCGCTCCGGCAGGCCGCCGCCGCCGAGTGCGGCCCGCACCTCGTCGGCGCTCTCGCCCGGAGCGACGCGTCGGCCGGGGAGCGAGTCGAGGAAGTCGGCGATCGCGTCGACGGTCGCGTGCCCGAGCCTCCGGAACTCCTCGGCGTCGACCTCGAGCGGCGCGCGCCGGACGGGGAGGTCGCCGCGCTCCATCCCGCCGCTAGCGGGCGGCCGGCCTGATCGCGCCGCCGACCCGCTCGACGCGCACGGCGCTCGTCTTGTACTCGGGCGTGCCGATGAGCGGGTCGCCGACGTCGTGCGTCAGCCAGTTGACCTTCGCCTCGGCGAAGTGGAGCGCCATCCAGACGAGCCCCGGGTAGACCCGGTCGCCGAGCTTCGCGCGCGCCTCGAGCTCGCCGCGGCGCGAGACGAGGCGCACCCAGTCGCCCTCCGCGACGCCCAGTGCCCGGGCGTCCTCGGGATGCATCTCGACGAAGGGGTCCTCCTGCTTCTGGACGACGCCCTCCTCGCGCATCGTCATCGTCGCCGAGTTGTAGTGGTAGAGAGTCCGGCCCGTGGAGAGGACGAAGGGGTACTCGGAGTCGGGCTGCTCGATCGGCGGCTGGTACTCGACCGGGTAGAACTTCCCCTTCCCGCTCGGCCGTGAGGGGTGCGGGGCATGCAGGTACGGCGAGCCCGGATGGTCGCGGTCGGTGCACGGCCACTGGAGGCCGACCTCCTCGATCCGGTCGTACCGGATGCCGCTCCAGAGCGGCGCCAGGTCGGCGAACTCGTTCCACGCGTCCTCGGGGGTGCGGTAGTCGGGCCAGTCGGCCCCGAGGGCCTTCGCCATGTCGACGACGATCCGGAGGTCCTCCCGGGCGTTGCCCGGGCAGGGCACCGCCTTGCGGACGCGGTTGACGCGCCGCTCCGTGTTCGTGAACGTGCCCTCCTTCTCGGCGAAGCTCGAGGCGGGGAAGATCACGTCGGCGTACCTGCGGTTGGAGTCGTTGAGGAAGAGGTCCTGCGCCACGACGAAGTCGAGCCCTTCCATGCCCTCCTCGACGTGGTGTGCGTTCGGCTCCGTCTGGACGGGGTTCTCACCGATCAGGTAGAGCGCCTTGATGCGCCCGTCGTGGAGGCCGGACATCATCTGGTCGAGCCGGTAGCCGGGGGTCTCGGGCACCTCGACGCCCCAGCGCTCGCCGAACTTCCGCCGCAGCTCGGGGTCCTCGAGCGGCTGGTAGCCGGGCAGGTAGGACGGGTTCGCGCCCGCGTCGTTCAGCCCCTGGACGTTGTTCTGGCCGCGGAGGGCGTTCAGCCCCGTGGACTCGTACCCGAGGTGGCCCGTCATGAGCACGAGGTTCGAGAGCGACCAGATGTTGTCGACGGCGCAAGCGTGCTCGGTGATCCCGAGCGTGTAGAAGATGGCGGCGTACCGCTCGCGGGCGTACTCGCGGGCGGTGGCGACGATGTCGGCGGCCGGGACGCCGGTGACCTGCTCGGCCTCCTCCGGCGTGTAGCGCGCGACGACCTCGGCGACGGCGTCGAAGTCCTCGGTGTGCTCGGCGATGTAGGCGTCGTCCTGGAGGCCCTCCCGCAGGATCACGTGCATGATCGCGTTCAGGAGCCAGACGTCCGACCCGGGTCGAAGCTGGAGGTGGCGCTTCGCCAGCTTCGTCAGCCAGATCTTGCGCGGGTCGGCGACGACGAGCGTGGCGCCGTTCCGTGCCGCCTTCTTCATCCGCAGGGCGAGCACCGGGTGCGCCTCTGTCGTGTTCGAGCCGATCACGAGGATGAAGCGGGCGTTCTCGATCTCGGGGATCGAGTTGGTTGTCGCGCCTCTGCCCAACGACCTGACCAGGCCGTAGAGGGTCGGAGCGTGTCAGGTCGCCTCGCAGGAGTGGACGGAGTTCGTCCCGAGCGCCGTCCGCGCGAGCTTCTGGATGAGGAAGTTCTCCTCCATGGTGAGGCGGGCGGAGGAGAGGACGCCGATCGCCTGCGGCCCGTGCTCCTCCTTGACGCGCAGGAGCCCCTCGGCCGCCACCCGGAAGGCGTGCTCCCAGGTCGTCGGGTGGAGCTCGCCGTCCTCGCCGCGGACGAGCGGCTCGGTGAGCCGGTCCGGGTGGTGGACGAAGTTGAAGGCGAAGCGGCCCTTGACGCAGAGGTTGCCCTCGTTCGAGACGTAGTGCGGCTCCGACGTGACCTTGACGATGCGCTGCGTCTCGGGATCGACGTTGAGGTCGATCTGGCAGCCGACGCCGCAGAACGTGCAGGTCGACTTCACCTTCTCGAGCGTGCGCTCGGGTCGCTCCGTGCCCTCCTCGAACTTCTCGTAGATGGCGCCTGTCGGGCAGGCCGAGAGGCAGCCGCCGCAGAGCTCGCACTCGGTGTCGAGCCACGAGTACCCGTGCGTCGGGACGATGCGCGCGTGCGGCCCGCGGCCCTCGAGCGAGAGCGCCGAGCACTGCATGACCTCCTGGGTGTAGCGCACGCAGCGGTTGCAGAGGATGCAGGCGTCGGGGTCGTAGCCCATGAACCGGTTGCGGTCGTCGTAGGGCTCGCGCTTGGCGTCCGGGAGGATGAACGGCGCCTCGGCGGCGAGCTCCTCGGCGAGGTCGACGAGCTCGTTCGGCCGTCCGCCCGGGTCCGGGTTGAGGTGCTCGGCGAGGAGCATCTCGGTGAGCGTCCGCTGGTACTGCGGCACGGAGGAGTCCGTCGAGACGACCATGCCCTCGGCGACCCGGGTGGCGCAGGCCGGCAGCGGGCGCGGCGAGCCCTCGACGCCGACGACACACATCCTGCAGCCGCCGTACGGCTCCAGCTTGTCGTCGTGGCAGAGCGTCGGGATGAAGACGCCGTGGCGCGCCGCCGCGTGGACGAGCAGCTCGCCCTCGGGAGCGCTCGCCGGCTGGCCGTCGAGCGTGAACGCGACCGTCCGAGCCATCGGGATCATCGTATCGCCCACCCGGATCACGTCACGCGGGTATAGGCGGCGTCGACCTCGAGGTGCTCGCGGCGCTCGAGCACGCCGCGCAGGCGCTCGACCGCCTCGCGCACGTCGGCGAAGCGGGTGTAGAGCGGCGGGAAACCGAAGCGCACCGTGTCGGGGCGGCGGAAGTCCGGGACGACGCCGGCGCGCTCGATCAGCGCGCGGCAGACCCGCCAGCCCTCGGGGTGGCGGAGGGAGACGTGGGCGCCGCGGCGCGCCGGGTCGCGCGGCGTCCCCAGCTCGACGCCCAGCGGCGCGAGGACCTCGTCGTGGAGCTCGACGGCGTAGGCGGTCAGCGCGCGGCCCTTGGCGGCGATCGCGCCGATGCCGGCCTCCCGCACGAGCTCGACTCCCGCGCGCACGGCCACGAGGCCGAGGATCTGCGGGCTGCCTGCGAGGAAGCGGACGACGCCGTCGGCCGGCTCGTAGGCCCGGTCCATGTCGAACTGGTCGCGCTGGCCGAACCACCCCTGGATCGGCGTCCGCAGCTGCCCCTGCAGCGCCGAGCGGACGTAGAGGAAGGCCGGCGCGCCCGGTCCCGCGTTGAGGTACTTGTAGGTGCAGCCGACCGCCAGGTCGACCCCGTGCTCGTCGAGGCCGACCTGGACGGCGCCCGCGGAGTGGCTCAGGTCCCAGAGCATCAGCGCGCCGGCGGCGTGCGCAGCCTCGGTGACCGCCGGCAGGTCGGCGAGCGCGCCCGAGCGGTAGCCGACCTGCGAGAGCGACACGAGCGCCACGTCGCCGGGGGCGCACGCCTCCTCGACGTCGGCGACGCCCGGGCCCTCGACCGGGTCCGCCCCGATCAGGCGCAGCTCGCAGCCGAGGCCTTCGAGGACGTAGCGGTCGGTCGGGAAGTTGGCAGCGTCGGTGACGACGGCGGTCTTCCCCGGCCGCGAGGCGAGCGCCGCCCGCGCGAGCTTGTAGAGGTTGACGGTGACGGAGTCGGTGACGACCACCTCGCCCGGCCGGGCGCCGAGCGCGCTCTCGGCCAGCTCGTCGCCGACCGAGACCGGGAGGTCGATCCACTCCTGCCAGCCGCGCACGAGAGCCGTCCCCCATTCGTCCACGAGCGCGGCGAGCCGCTCCTGCGTCCGCTTCGGCAGGCGGCCGAGCGAGTTGCCGTCGACGTAGAGCGGCCCGCCGTCCTCGAAGACGAACTCCTCGCGGAAGCGCGCGAGCGGGTCGCCCGCGTCGAGCGCCTCGGCGTCGGCGGTCACGCCATGCGGGACGGCTCGCCGAGCGGCGCGAACAGCTCGGGCCAGTAGCGGAACGCCGCCCGCATCGGGAACGGCGCGCCCTGGCCGAGGCCGCAGATGGAGGTCGCGGCCATCGCGTCGAGCCACTCCTCGGCCTGCTCGCGGGACATGGCGACGCGGCCGCGCTCGAGCTCCTGGAGAAGATGGTGCATGCCGCGGTTGCCGATCCGGCACGGCGTGCACTTCTGGCACGACTCCTCGGCGAAGAAGCGCATCGTCTCGGCCAGCAGCCGCAGCGGCGAATACGACTTCGGGAAGACCTGCACGCCCGCCGAGCCGGCGCCGACGTCCCACTCGCGTAGGGCGTCGCGGGTCAGGGGCGCGTCGAGCGCGGCCGGGGGCAGGATGCCGCTCGCTGCGCCGCCGGGGACGATCGCGCCGATCTCCTCCGTCGCTCCGCCGGCGTGCTCGTCGATCAGCCGGCGCAAGGTGACGTCGACGGGCGCCTCGTAGCAGCCCGGCTCGCGCACCGCGCCGGAGACCGACCAGAGCCGCACGTGCGGCCAGGCCTCGCCGCCCGTCCGGAGGATCGCCGGGATGTGCGCCAGGGTCTCGACGTTGTTGATCAGCGTGGGACGGCCGAGGTAGCCGACCTCGCTCGGGAAGGGAGGCTTGAGGCGCGGCATGCCCCGGCGTCCTTCCATCGACTCGAGCATCGCCGTCTCCTCGCCGCAGATGTACGCGCCCGCGCCCACGACCATCTCGACGGCTACGCCGTCGAGATGGCCCGCTTGGCGAAGCTCGTCGATGGCTTGCGTCAGGCGCGCCCTCGCCGTTCCGTACTCCTCCCGGAGGTAGACGAACCCGTGCTCGGCGCCGGCGAAGCGCATCGCGATGAGCATCCCCTCGAGCATGAGGTAGGGCCGGCGCTCCATCACGTAGCGGTCCTTGATCGTCCCCGGCTCGCCCTCGTCGGCGTTGACCACGACGTAGCGCGGGTGCGGCTCGCGGGCAACGGCCTCCCACTTGATCCCGGTCGGGAAGCCCGCGCCGCCGTAGCCCGTGAGCCCGCTCGCCTTCAGCTCCTCGACGATCCGCTCCGGCGCGGGGAGGTCGCGGAGGACCTCGAAGCCGCCCCGCGCCTCGTAGTCCGCGAGCGTCTCGTCCCACCCGGCGAGCCCGGTGGAGGGGCCGTCGTTGGCCCGGTAGGTGACCTCGGGCTCGACGGTGTCGCCCCGCAGGAGCACGGGCGCGAGGTCGCAGTGCCCGAGGCACTCGACCCCGAGGACGGGGACGCCGTTCGCCTGCTCCTGCTCGCGCGCGAGGACGTCCTTCGCGCCGAGGCAGTCGCAGACGGGGCCGATGCAGACGCGCACGGCGTCGACGGGGACGCGCAGGAACGAGTAGAAGGAGACGACCTCGTGCACCTCGCCGCGGCGGATGTTCATGTGGTCGGCGACGGCGTCCGAGAGCTCGGGCGTGAGCGGCCCCACCTCGCGCCGGACGCGGCCGAGGTTGTCGAGCAGCTTCGTCCGCGCGCGGGGCAGGCTCGGCAGCAGCCGGGTGAGCTCGAGGACGTCTATGGTCCGATCATAGTGAACGGTCCGCCGCCGTATTCCGCGGCCCGCAGCCAGGTCGTGCGCCTTCCCGGGGGCGCGACCGAGGCGGACGAGCTCGCGGTCGAGGAGCCGCTCGAGATCCGCGTCCGCGGCCGGCCGATCGCCGTCACCATGCGAACGCCCGGCCACGACGAGGAGCTCTCCATCGGATTCCTTCGTTCCGAGGGGATCCCGGCGGTCGCCGCGCGTCCGACCTCCGATCTGGCGGCGAACACCATCGAGGTCGAGGTCGAGGGCGACTTCGACGCCGACCGGCTGCAGCGGCACTTCTACACGTCGTCCTCCTGCGGCGTCTGCGGGAAGGGCGCGCTCGAGGCGGTGGCGGTCGCGGCTCCGCGCGTCGACGGCGGCCTGCGCGTCGGCGCGGAGGTCGTCGCCGCCCTCCCCGAGGCGCTGCGCGAGGCGCAGCCGGCCTTCGCCGCGACCGGAGGCGTCCATGCCACCGGCCTCTTCGGCGCGGACGGCGAGCTCCTCTGCGTCCGCGAGGACGTCGGCCGCCACAACGCCATGGACAAGGTGATCGGGTGGGCGTTCCTCGGCGGCCTGCTCCCGCTCGCCGAGCGGCTGCTGTGCGTGAGCGGGCGCCTCTCCTTCGAGCTCGTGCAGAAGGCGGCGGTCGCCGGCTGCCCGGTCCTCGTCGCCGTCGGCGCGCCCTCCACGCTCGCGGTCGAGCTGGCCCGCGACCGGGGCGTGACGCTGTGCGGGTTCGTCCGCGGCGACAGCCTGAACGTGTACTCGGAGCCGGGGCGGATCACGTGACGTTCGACGTCGCCGCCGAGGCGTACGACCGCTTCGTCGGGCGCTACGGGGAGGGGCTCGCCCGCGGGCTCGTGGCGGCCGCGGGCCTGCAGGCGGGTGGGCGGGCGCTCGACGTCGGCAGCGGCCCGGGGGCCCTCACGCGGGTACTGGCCGACCGGCTCGGGCCGGAGAACGTCTCCGCCGTCGACCCCTCCGAGCCGTTCGTGGCGGCGCTCCGGGAACGCCTCCCGGGCGTCGACGCGCGCGTGGGCTCCGCGGAGGCGCTGCCGTTCGCCGACGACGAGTTCGACGCGGCGCTCTCGCAGCTGGCCGTCAACTTCATGGCCGACCCCGAGGCCGGCGTCGCCGAGATGCGTCGGGTCGTGCGGCCCGGCGGGGCCGTTGCCGCCTGCGTCTGGGACTACCCGGGCGAGATGACGCTCCTGCGCACGTTCTGGGAGGCGGCGGCCGCGCTCGAGCCGGACCTGGTCACCCGCCGGGACGAGCGCACCGTCATGCCCTTCGACGAGGAGGGCGAGCTCGCCGACCTCTGGCGGCGGGCGGGTCTCGCCGACGTGGAGGAGGGCGAGCTCCTCGCCGTCGCCTCCTACGAGGGCTTCGACGACCTCTGGGCGCCGCTCGAGCTCCCGGTCGGGCCGTCGGGCTCCTACGCCGTCTCGCTCGACCCCGGGCGGCGCGAGGCGTTGCGGGCGGAGCTCAGACGCCGCCTCGGCGCCCCGGAGGGGCCGTTCGAGCTGAGCGCGCGCGCGTGGTACGCGGTCGGCACGGCGTAGCCGGCGTCCTCCTCGTCGGCGGCGCGAGCGCGCGCTTCGGCTCGCCCAAGGCGCTCGCCCGCTACGAGGGCGAGACGCTCGCCGAGCGCGCCCACCGGGCCCTCGCCGAGGCCTTCGGACGCGTGCTCGTGGTCGGCAAGGCGGCCGACGGCCTCGAGCTTCCGTTTCCCGTCGTGGACGACGGCAGCGACCTCCGCGCGCCCATCGTGGGTGTCGCGGCCGCGCTCCGAGAGGCGGGCGCCGACCTCTGCGTGTTCTTGCCGACCGACATGCCCCGCGTCACGCCTGCGCTCCTCCGCTCGCTCGCCGAAGCGGCCGACGAGGTGGACGCCGCCGTCCCGCAGACGGGCCCCCTGCCGGGGGCGTACCGGCGCTCGGCGCTCCCGGTGCTCGAGCGGCGGGTCGCCGCCGGCGAGCTGGCGCTCCACGGCGTGCTCGCCGAGCTCGACGTGCGTGTGGTCGAGTGCGACGAGAGGCTGCTCGTGAACGTGAACGAGCCGGGCGACCTCGCGGACGTGGCGGCGGCCGCGAACGAATAGCTTCGGCAGCCGGGACTGCGAGGCGGAGTGACCTCCGGGCTCGAAGCCTTCCTGCACGCTGAGGACCTCGCCGACCCTGCTTGGGCGTGAGCACCGGGACGAGCCGCGACGGCGGCTTCCTCCGCGCGGCATCCGGAAATGCCCGCAGCGTGCGTCCGTGGGCATGCGGTTGCGCTGCCGCCGGGGCGCGTGGAACGGTGTCCTCGTGCGACCTGTCCGGAGCATTCTCGATCGCTTCCGGCGTGGGGCGGCGGTTCCGGCCGACCCCGGCAGCGTGCTCGCCGCGGAGCTCGCTCCGCTCTTCGCCGCGCTCGATGACCTCGAGGAGAAGGCCGAGCGCCTTCGCGCCGACGCGGGCGTCCGCGCCGCCCGGCGGGTGGCGGCGGCGCGCGACGAGGCGGAGGGCCGCGCCGCCCGGGACCGTGAGCTAGCCGAGGCCGAGCGCGACGACGTGGCGCGCGAGCGACGCCACGCCGGCGCGCGCGAAGCCCGCGAGCTCCAGGCGGCGGCGGAGGCGGAGGCGCGGCGCATCGCCGAGGCGGCGCGCCGCCGCATGCCCGCGCTCGTCGCCGAGGTCGTCTCGTGCGTGAAGGAGGGCCCGCGGTGAGCGTCGCGTGGGTCGCGGGAAGCGTCCGGGCGCGACTCCTGCTCGGGCGTCGGGTCGGACGCCGGCGCGCGCTCGAGCTCGCGGACTCGCGATCGCTCCGCGAGGCGGTCGACTTCCTGGCCGCGACCGAGTACGGCCGTCACGCCGAGCCCGCTCGCGAGCTCGAGGACGTCCAGCGCGCCGTCGCGGCGACGACGCTCTTCCACCTCCGCATCCTGGCGGGCTGGCTTCCGCCGGGCGCACTCGAGCTCATGAGGGCGCTCGCGGCCTGGTTCGAGCTCGCGAACGTCGAGGACCGGCTTGCATACCTGGCCGGGCGCGAGCCGCGCCGGCCCTTCGAGCTCGGCAGCCTCGCCCTCGCCTGGTCGGCCGTCGCCCGGGCCCAGAGCGCCGCCGACCTGCGCGCCGCGCTCGCGTCCTCGTCCTGGGGCGACCCGGGGAGTGAGGAGCCCGCGGATGTCGGGCTCGCGCTCCGCGCCGCCTGGGGGCGCAGGCTTCACGCCGAGGTTCCCGAGGCGCGCGCGTGGGCGGCGGGCGCGCTCGCCCTCCTCCTCGCCCGTGAGCTGCTCCTGGCCGGGCGCGATCCCGGGGCGCTGGGGAAGCTCGAGCTCGCTTCGCCGCAGGGATCGGCCCCGACCGTCGCGGCGCTCGCGGGCACGCTGCCGCGCGAAGCCGCCTGGGCGCTCGCGGGCATCGGAGAGCCCGACGACCTCTGGCGGGGCGAGCCGCGCTGGTGGGCCAAGGTCGAGCGGGACGCCGAGGCGATGGTGAGCGCCCACCGCGAAGGCCGCGCCCTCGTCGTGGGGGCGGTCGCCCTCCTAGCTGCGGACGCCAGGCGGGTCAGTGCGGCGCTCGCGGCCGCCTCATTGGGCGCGGCGGCCGAGCTCGAGGAGATGCTCGATGGCTCCGGCTGAGCGCGCCGGCAGCGCGCGGATGAGCCGCGTCGCGGTCGTCGCACCGCTCGACCGCCTGCGTCACGCGCTCGTCGCGATAGCCGCCACGGGGCTCGTCGAGTTCGCCGGGCCGCTGCCGCCGGCCGAAAGTGCCGAGCTCGAGGCCCTGCGGCGTCTCGACCGTCTGCCCGCCGTCGACGGCCGGGCGGAGCCTCGGCTCGCGCCGCAGCACGTCGCTGCCGACGAGCTCGAGAGCCTCGGGCGGCGAGACCTCCTCGCCGGAGAGGTCGAGCTCGCACGGCGGGCCGCCGCCGCCGTCCGGCACGGGCGCTACGCGGCCTTGGTCGGCTGGACGCCCGCGGACGAGGTCGAGCGCGTGACCGCACGGCTCGCCGAGGCCGGCGCGGCCGTCGTGGAGCTCCCGCGGCC
>JAICGP010000062.1 GCA_025923055.1 Thermoleophilia bacterium | reverse complement strand
AGGGCGGGCGGCTGACCCCGCCCGAGGGCGGGGACGGTCCCGAATACAGCCTGATGTAGGAGCCGCGGCGGCGGCGATCGCCGGCCGCCTGCACCGGACGCCGCTCCTCTCCTCGGAAACGCTCGGCCGGACCTTCGGCGGACGGGCGTACCTCAAGTGCGAGCTCTTCCAGAAGACGGGGAGCTTCAAGCCGCGCGGCGTGCTCACGAAGCTCGCCTCGCTGACGGCGGAGGAGCGGAGCCGCGGCGTCATCGCGGCCTCGGCCGGCAACCACGCGGCCGCCCTCGCGTACGGCTGCGGGCTCGAGGGGATCGACTGCCTCGTCGTCATGTGGCGGGGGGCGAGCGAGCAGAAGCGCGCGGCGGCCGAGGGCTACGGGGCCGCGATCGACCAGGAGGCCGCCGGCCCCACCGAGGTCTTCGAGCGGCTCGCGCGGCTGCAGGAGGAGACCGGCCGCGTGCTCGTCCACCCGTTCGACGACCCGCTCGTGGTCGCGGGCCAGGGCACCGTCGGCCTCGAGATCGCGGAGGACCTGCCAGAGGCGGACGTCGTGGTCGTCCCGGTGGGCGGCGGAGGCCTCGTGGCGGGCATCGCCGCGGCCGTCGGCGGCCGTCGCGTGGTCGCCGTCGAGCCGGAACGGGCGGCGGGCCTCCACGCGGCTCTGGCCGCCGGCGAGCCCGTTCCCGTCGCGCCGGACTCGATCGCCGACGGGCTCAACGCGCCCTTCGCGGGCGAGCTGCCGCTGCGGCTCTGCCGGGAGCTCGGCGTCGAGCCGGTGCTGGTCACGGAGGACGACATCGCCGCCGGCTTCCGCTTCCTGCACGAGCGCGCGAAGCTTGCCGCCGAGCCCGCCGGCGCCGCCGGCGTCGCCGCGCTCCTCGCCTCCAAGGTCGGCGGGCTCGAGGGCGCGACGGTCGCCGTCGTCGTCTCCGGCGGCAACGTGGCCGGCGAAACGGCCTCTGGTATCCTCAAGGCCCGGAGCCGTCCGGCCGATCAATGAAGACCGACATCCACCCCGACTACGTCCTCGCCACCGTTCGCTGCTCCTGCGGCAACGAGTTCCAGACCCGCTCCACGAAGCCAGAGCTGCATGTCGAGATCTGCTCCGAATGCCACCCGTTCTATACGGGCAAGCAGAAGCTCGTGGACACGGGCGGCCGGGTCGAGCGGTTCCAGCGCCGCCTGGAGAAGGCCGGCGCGCGTCGCGGCGAGGCGTAAGGAGGCGCGACAAGCGTGAGCGCGCCGATCGGTGGTCAGGCGGTGCTCGAGGGCGTCATGATGCGCGGCCCCTCGGCGTGGTCGGTCGCCGTCCGCAAGCCCGACGGCGAGATCGCCGAGGTCAACCGGCCCATCTCGTCGTTCCTGCTCCGCCACCGGTGGGCGAGGCTCCCGGTCGTCCGCGGCGTCTTCGCGCTCGGCGAGTCGCTCGCGATCGGCTTCCGCGCGCTCGCCATCTCGGCGAACTACGCCGCGCAGGAGGAGGACGAGAACGGCGAGATCCAGACCGAGCTCTCCCGCGGCCAGCTCATCTTCGCGTTCGGGATCGCGATCGGCTTCGCGCTCCTTCTCTTCAAGGTCTCGCCGGCGCTGATCACGAGCTGGCTCCCGATCGACTCGACCGGCGCGTTCGTCGTCGTCGAGGGCCTCGTCCGCGTCACCATCTTCGTCCTCTACCTCGTGCTCGTCGGCTACCTGCCGGACCTGAAGCGGGTGTTCCAGTACCACGCCGCCGAGCACAAGGCGATCAATGCCTACGAGTCCGGCGACCCGCTCGAGCCCGAGGTCGTGCAGCGCCATAGCCTCATCCACGTGCGCTGCGGGACCGCCTTCCTCCTCTACGTGATGGTGATCGCGATCTTCGTGTTCGCGTTCTTCGGGCAGCCGGGCTGGCTAGGTCTGATCGCCTCGCGCATCCTGCTCCTGCCCGTGATCGCCGGGATCGCCTACGAGGTGATCCGCTTCGCCGGGAAGCACCCGCAGCATCCGGTTCTGCGCACGCTCCTGGCGCCGGGGCTGTGGCTCCAGCGCCTGACGACGCGCGAGCCCACGCTCGACCAGGTCGAGGTCTCGATCCGCGCGCTCCACGAGGTGCTTCGCCTCGAGGGCCGGCTGACGCCGGACGAGCGCAAGGTCGAGGTCATGGCCTAGAACGCGTTGTCGAGCCCGAGCATGACGCCGAAGCCCGCCATCAGGGCAAGCGTCGCGACGCGCTCCTGCCCGTGGGCGTGGCTCTCCGGGATCAGCTCGTCCACGACGACGTAGAGCATCGCACCCGCGGCGAAGGCGAGGCCGGCCGGCAGGAGGCCGCTCGCGAGCTCGAACGCGCCGAAGGCCGCGAACGCCGCCGGCGGCTCGACCGCGCCCGTGGCCGCTGCGAAGCCGACGGCGACGAGGCTGCGCGCTCCGGCCGCCACGAGCGGCGTGGCCGCGGCGAAGCCCTCGGGGATGTTCTGGATCCCGATCGCGATGGCGAGCGGGAGACCGAGGTCCGTCCCGCCCGCCGCGAAGGCGACGCCCACGGCGAGGCCCTCCGGCACGTTGTGGAGGGTGAGCGCGGACAGGAGCAGCCAGGCGCGCTGCCGCTCGGCGGCGCGCGGGTGGCCGCGCTCGCCGAAGCGCGCGTGGACGTGCGGGACGACGGCGTCGAGACCGGCAAAGAGGATGGCGCCGACGCCGAAGCCGGCGAGCACCTCGGCGAGCGACCCCAGCTCGAGCGCGGGAACGAGCAGGCTGAACGCCGTCGCCGCCAGCATGACGCCGCCCGTGAAGCCGAGGAGGGCGCTGAGCACGACCCCGGAAGGCCGCGGGACGACGAGCAGGAAGAGTCCGCCGATCCCGGTCGCCGCGCCCGCGGCGAGGATGGCGGCGGCGGCGGTGGCGTCCACGGGTCGCGACCCTAGACGCCGCGGCGGCTGCCGGAACCGAGCGGCCGCCGGGCTATCCTGAGCCGGTCATGGCCGCGACGATCGACACGCTCGTGGAGGAGCTGGAGCGCTCCTACGAGGAGGCGCGCGACCGCATGAACGACCCCGCCGTCTACGCCGACCGCCAGGCCGCCGCCGAGGCCGGGCGGCGGCTGAAGGAGCTCGAGGCGCCCTACAGGCTCGCCGTCGAGTGGCGCGGCGCCCGCGACGACGCCGAGGCGGCCCGCGAGGATCCCGACCTGCGCGAGCTCGTGCCTGAGATCGAGGAGCGTCTCGAGCGCCTCGAGGAGGACCTGAAGCTGGCGCTCGTCGAACGGGACCCGAACGACGCGAAGGACGTCATCGTCGAGATCCGCCAGGGCGTGGGCGGCGACGAGGCGGCGCTCTGGGCGGCGGATCTCCTCCGGATGCTGACGCGCTACGCAGAGCGGCGGAGCTTCCGCACGGAGGTGCTCGGCTCGAGCCCCAACGAGGGCGGCGGCTACAAGGACGTGACGTTCGCCGTGAAGGGCGACGGCGCCTACTCGGTCTTCAAGTGGGAGGGCGGCACGCACCGCGTCCAGCGCGTGCCCGAGACCGAGTCGCAGGGCCGGATCCACACCTCGACGGCCACCGTCGCGGTCATGCCGGAGGCGGAGGAGGTGGACGTGGCCGTCGACCCGAACGACCTCAAGATCGACGTCTACCGCTCGACCGGCCCCGGCGGGCAGAGCGTCAACACGACCGACTCGGCGGTGCGGGTCACCCACCTTCCGACCGGAATCGTTGTCGCCATGCAGGACGAGAAGTCGCAGCTCCAGAACAAGCAGAAGGCCTTGCGCGTGCTGCGCGCGCGGCTGCTCGAGGCCGAGCTTCGCCGCCAGCGGGAGGAGCTCTCGGAGGCGCGCCGGCTCCAGATCGGGGGCGGCGAGCGGGCGGAGAAGGTGCGGACGTACAACTACCCCGACAACCGCGTCACCGACCACCGCGTCGGGCTCACGATCAAGCGGCTCGACCGAATCGTCGAGGGCGAGCTCGACGAGTTCACGGACGCGCTCTCCGCCGAGGACCGCCGCCGGGCGCTCGAGACCGCCGCTACCGGGTGACCGCGCTCGACGCGGTGCGCGAGGTCGCGCGGGAGCTCGAAGCTGCCGGCGTGCCGTCTCCGCGCGTCGACGCCGAGCACCTGGTCGCCCACGCGCTCGGCGCGACACGCACGGGGCTCTATGTGTCCAACGGCGGCCTCTCCGCCGAGGCGGCCGAGCGGCTACGCGGGCTGGTCGCACGGCGCCGGGCGCGCGAGCCGCTCGCCTACGTCCTCGGCGAGTGGGGCTTCAGGCGGCTGACGCTCGCCGTCGACCGGCGCGCGCTCGTCCCCCGCCCGGAGACCGAGGTCGTCGTCGAGCGCTGCCTCGAGGCGCTCGCAGGCCTCGGGCGGCCGCGGGTGCTCGACGTCGGCGTCGGCTCGGGCGCCATCGCGCTCGCCCTCGTGGACGAGCACCCCGGCGTCTCGGTGGTCGCGGTCGACCGCTCGCGCGGCGCCCTCGCGCTCGCGCGCGAGAACCTGGAACGCCTGGAGGGCGGCGACCGCTTCGCCGGCCGCGTCGACCTCGTCCACGGCGACCTCCTCGCGGGAGTCGCCGGGCCGTTCGACCTGGTCGTCTCGAACCCGCCCTACGTGCCGGCCGCGGAGTACGACGCGCTGCAGCCGGAAATCCGCCTCTACGAGCCCTACGACGCCGTCGTCGGCGAGGGCGTCTGGGAGCGCGTCGCCGCCGCAGCGCGCCCGGCGCTCCGCGCCGGCGGCCGGCTCGTCCTCGAATGCGGCGACGGCCAGGCCGGCGTGGTCGCCGCCGGCCTGCAGGCGCTCGGCTACGACGACGTCCTCACGACGCCGGACCTCGCCGGCCGCGAGCGCGTCGTCGAAGGGACGCGTCCCTAGGCGCCACGTCTGGTGCCAGGCACCTGCCACGTCCGGTGGGGACACGGACGACGGGACCGTTCCTCCGGCAGGCGCGCCTTACGGGGCGTCAGACTCCGGTGGACGTGCCGCGGAGAGACCTGATCGGTGCCAGGCACCTGACATGGCCCGGAGGGACGCGTGGGTAGCGAGGACGCGGTCGCGGCCCTGCGGGCCGGGCAGCTCGTCGTCCTGCCGACCGACACGGTCTACGGGCTCTGCTGCGACGGCTACCGGGAGGCGCCGTTCCACCGGCTCCTGAAGCTCAAGGGTCGGCCGGAGACGATGCCCGTAGCGCTCCTCGCGTGCGAACTCGACGCGATCCTCGACGCCGTGCCCGAGGCGCGCGGCCGGGCAGCGGTCGCGGCGCGGGCGCTCCTGCCGGGCCCCTACACGCTCGTCCTGCCCAACCCCGCGAGACGCTTTCGCTGGCTCTGCGGGACGACGCCCGAGGCGATCGGCGTCCGGGTTCCCGACCTGCCGCCCGAGGCGAGCGCGGTCGTCGAGCGCGTCGGCATCGTGGCGGCCACGAGCGCGAACGCGCACGGCGGGCCGGACCCGGCGCGGCTCGAGGACGTGCCCGAGGAGATCGCCGAGGCCTGCGGCGCCGTGGTCGGCGCCGGCGCGCTCCCCGGGACTCCCTCCACGGTCGTCGACCTCACGGCGCCGGAGCCCGCCGTCCTCAGAGCGGGTGCCGTGCCGGCGGAGAAGGCGCTCGCCGCCGTTCAGCGGGCTCTCGCCGGCTGACCGAGCCGCGCTCTCCTCGCACGGCTGTCTCCCGGGCGGCAAGAGACGCGCCATCGACCGTCTACTATCGTCAGGCAAGTGCAAACTCGCACGGGACGTCCGACGGCGCTGGTCACGGGCGGGGCAGGCTTCATCGGCTCGCACCTCTGCGAGGTGCTCCTGGCCCGCGGCTGGGAGGTCTACGCGCTCGACGACCTCTCCACGGGCTCGCTCGAGAACGTCGCGCATCTCCGGGAGCGCTGGGATTTCCACCTCGTCATCGACTCGGTGCTTTCGCCGACCGTCGTGAACGAGCTGGTCCACAAGTGCGAGGTCGTCTACCACCTCGCGGCCGTGGTCGGAGTGCGCCTCATCGTCGAGCAGCCGGTCCGCACGCTCCTCACGAACGTTCGCGGGACGGACGTGGTCCTCGAGCACGCCCACCGGTTCGGCAAGCGCCTCCTGCTCGCCTCCACGTCCGAGGTCTACGGCGACCATCGCGTCCCGGAGCCGCTGCGGGAGGACGCCCGCCGCGTCTACGGACCGACCACCGCCCGCCGCTGGGCGTACGCCGACTCGAAGGCGATGGACGAGCTTCTCGCGCTCGCGTACCACCAGGAGCGCGGTCTCGACTGCGTGATCGCGCGCCTCTTCAACACCGTCGGTCCCCGCCAGAGCGGCCAGTACGGCATGGTCATCCCGCGCTTCGTCGAGCGAGCCGTGGCCGGAGCGCCGCTCGAGGTCTACGGCGACGGCACCCAGACCCGATGCTTCTGCCACGTCGCCGACGCGGTGGAGGCGCTGACGCGCCTCATGGAGGCACCGGCGGCGAGCGGAGAGATCTACAACGTCGGCTCCGAGCGCCCGATCCGCATCATCGACCTCGCCCGCCGCGTCGTCGAGATGACCCAGTCCGGGTCCGAGCTCGTCTTCATCCCACACCGAGAGGTCTACGGGCAGGGGATCGAGGACATGTACCACCGCATCCCCGCGACGGACAAGATCGCGGCCGCGGTGGGGTGGAGAGCCTCCCTCGACCTCGACGTCATCCTCGCCGACGCGATCAAGGATGCGCGCACGCGCAGCATCCCGGTCGAGCCGCGTGCGGTCGCCGCGGAGCCTCGACCCGACTCATAGCTCTCTCCGGACGCGAACGCTCTCCACGTAGGCCAGCAGCTCGTCGGCAAGCTTCGGGCTCAGGCCTGTGCTCGGCTGGAGCGTCGGCGCCGACCGCACTGCACCTGCCAGCTCCGAGACGTCCTCCACCACAGTCGCCAGGCCGAGCTCACCGAGCCGCCGTCCGAACGACACCTGGTGCTCGTCGACGCTCTCGCCGAGCCGCTTGAGGCGGGGGACGACGACCGGACGTCTTCCCGTCGACACGCACATCGCGACGGAGCCGATCCCGGCGTGACAGACGACGACCCGGGCTTTCGAGACCCACTCCTCCAGCTCCGCGAACGGGAGGTAGTCGAAGCAGGTCGCGCGTCGGGGCCGAACCCGCGCGGGGCCGCACTGCGCCACGACCTTCTCGCCGTGGGCGGTGAGGCCGTCCACCGCCGCGACCAGACGGTCGAAAGGGAGGTTCGAGACGCCGACCGTGACCAGGATCATCGGCGGGAAAGGAAGACGGTGCCCGCGTAGCGGGCCTTGCGGGCCTGGGGAACCGCCTCGGGCCACTGAACGTAGAGGCGGTCGGCGACCGGCGCGACGAGCCGGCAGCTCACCGAGATCCCCACCCGGCCCGAGCACTCGATGTAGACGACTCGCGCGCCGAGGAGCCGCCCCACCCAGGCGAACGGGACGGAGAGCCCCGCTCCCGTCGTCATGACGACCGCGGGCCGGAGGCCACGAACGATCCTGACGGCGAGGAGACTGTTGCGGACGAGGTTCTTGACGCTTCGCCTCGTGTGCCCGTGTGCGAAGAGGATGCGCTCGTCCGGGAGGAGCGTCTCCACGTCGCTCGCGCGAACCGTCACCCAGGCCCGCGAGAACCGGCTCCAGACCTCTCGCAGGCCGGCGAGCTCGAACAGGTGCCCGCCGGCGTCGGCGACGAGCAAGAGGGTCACCTGGGATGGGTCTGCCGCGGAGCGTGTCACCGGAAGCCACCGCCGCCCTGACCGCGGATCGGCGGTCGCCGCAGCGCGTACCGGAGCGCGAAGACTCCGAGCGTCCACTCGGCGATCACCATGCGGGGGAGGAGCCCGATCAGGCGGGCACGGTACTCGGGAAGCGCCCCGAGGCGCCGGTAGATCGCCGGCAGGCGGACGAGGGCGAAGTAGTGCAGCGGCACCCGGGGAAGGATCCGCTTCCGCGTCGCTTCCCTCTGCACCGGGGCGATTCGTGCGATGCTGTAGGCGAGGCGGTCCTGGTGGCGGCGCAGGGTCGCGAACGACTCCTTCTCATGATGGTGCGCCGTGTGGAACCGAGGGTCGAAGACGAGGTCGATGCCGGCGTCGAGGGCGTCGGCGCAGAAGATGCCGTCCTCGCCGCCGTAGCTCTCGTCCCAGCGCAAGGGTGCGTCCCGGGGAACGGCCATGCAGTAGGAGCAGACGAAGGCGACTCGCCGGGGCTCTCCGAGCGGGAGGTAGGGAGTCTCGCTCTGGAGATAGCCGACCCAGCCCCATGGGCTGCCGGCCCAGAAGGTCCGGGCACAGCCGACGATCGCGGCGGGGAACTCCGCGAGCGCGCGCGCGAGCCCCGCGCTCCAGCCGGGCCCCGGAACGGAGTCCGCGTCCAGGAACACGACGACGTCCCCCGTCGCGACGTCCCAGCCGCGGTTGCGGGCCCCGCCCGCATACCCGCCGCCCTCCGCCCGGATGACCTGCGCGCCGAGGCGCTCCGCGACGCCGGCGGTGCCGTCGGCAGAGCCGTCGTCGACGACGATGACCTCGTCGGGGTGGGGCTCCTGCGCCTGGAGCGCCTCGAGCACCGTCCCGACGGTCCGCTCGGCGTTGTAGGCCGGTATCACGACGCTGAGCGAGCTTCGAGTCATCGCCTCGGCCCGTCCCCGCTGCTACGGAGAGTCGGGTGGCCGGGGTGTGTGCTCGCTCGCAACGGTGCCCACTGAGCGGTCGTAACGCGGGGACGCAACTGTGGCAGTCGACGTCTCGGTCCTGATCGTCACGTACCAGTGCCGCGAGGCTGCGCGCGAATGCCTCGAATCAGTCTACTCCCGGACGAACGGGGTCGCCTTCGAGGTCATCGTCGTCGACAACGCCTCGGACGACGGCACCGCGGACATGATTCGCGCGGGGTTCCCGCAGGCGCGCCTGCTCGCGCTCGACGAGAACGTCGGCTTCGCCGCCGGCGCCAACCTCGCGGCGGAGGACGCGGCGGGAGAGTACCTGCTCCACCTCAACCCGGACACGGTCGTCCACGACGGCGCGGTTCACGACCTCGTCGCGTTTGCCAGGCGGCGACCCGAGCACGGCCTCTACGGCGGCCGCACGCTCAGGCCCGACGGGACGCTCGACCCCGGCTCCTGCTACGCGCAGCCGACGCTCTGGAGCCTCTTCTGCTTCGCGACGATGCTGACGAGCGCCTTCAAGGGGTCTCCGATCTTCGATCCCGAGCTGCTCGGGCGCTGGCAGCGTGACTCGGTTCGCGAGGTGGGCATCATCACGGGCTGCCTGCTGCTCGTGCCACGGCGCGTCTGGCAGCGGCTGGGCGGCTTCGACGGCCGCTTCTTCATGTACGCCGAGGACGCCGACCTGACCCTGCGCGCGATCCACGCCGGGTACCGGCCCGTGTTCACGCCGGACGCCGAGATCACGCACGCGGTCGGCGCCTCCGCCGCGCAGCCGGATCGGCTGATCCTGCTCCTGCAGGGGAAGGTGACGCTGCTCCGCAAGCACTGGCGCGCGCCGAGACGACAGGCCGGGATCGCCTGCTTGCTCGTGGGCGCAGGAAGCCGGGCGCTCGTCGCACGGCTGCTGGCGCACCGCGGGAGCGCCAGGCTCGAGGCCTGGCGCGACGTCTGGCGCGCGCGCCGGAGGTGGCGGCGGGGGTACCCGGACGCCTCTCCCTCCACGCCCGGGCGTTGAGCTCGGGCTCGTCTCTGCGGCAGTCGCTCGTATGGGCCGTCGTCATGACCTGGGGCCAACGGGGCATCGCGAGCGGGTTCACCTACGTGCTCGCCGCGATCCTCGGCCCGCACGAGTTCGGTCTGGTGGCTCTGGGGCTCGCGTTCGTCGAGCTCGTCCAGGTCGTCGTCGAGCAGGGGATCTCGACCGCGCTCATCCAGCGAGAGAAGCTCGAGGACGAGCACCTCGATTCCGCCTTCTGGCTGAGCCTCGTCTGGTGCCTGCTGCTCGCCGGCGCGACCGTCGCCGCGAGCGGCTGGTGGGCCCGGGCGAACGACGCGCCCGAGCTGCAGGGAGTGATCGTCGGCCTCTCCGCATCCGTCGTGATCGTGGGCCTGATGATCGTCCCCCTGTCGCTCCTCCAGCGGGAGGTCCGTTTCCGGGAGCTCGCCGCCTGCTGGAACGTCGGCGCCCTCGCCGGCGGCGCGTCGGGGCTCGCCCTGGCGCTCCTCGGTGCGGGCGTCTGGGCCTTCGTCGTGCAGCAGGTCGTTATGGACGCCGTCGCGCTCGTCGGGATGTGGGCCGTCACCCGGTGGCTGCCCCGGCCGCTCTTCTCGCGGCGCCATGTGCGCGAGCTGCTCGGCTTCTCGGTGAGCGTCTTCGCCGCCAACCTGGGCGGGTTCGTCAACCGGCGCGCGGACACGCTGCTGATGGGGCTCTTCTTCGGCCCCGCGGCGGTCGGGCTCTACCGCCTCGCCGACCGAGTCGTCGAGCTGGTGCTCGAGCTCACGATGAGGCCTGTCGGGTTGATCGCGCTGCCGCACTTCTCGCGGTTCCAGAACGATCCCGTGCGCCTGCGCGCGACCGTGGAGAAGTGCCTGAGGCTGACGCTCGTGATCGCGGTGCCGGCGCTCCTGGTCGTGGCTGCGACGAGCGAGTTCCTGCTCGCCCTGCTCGGCGACGAGTGGGTGCCGGCGGCCGACGTGCTCGCGCTGCTCTGCGTCGTCGGGATCGTCAAGGCGCTCGTCCTCCTCACGGGGCCGCTGCTCTTCGCCGTCGCCAGGCCGTTCCTCCGGGCCGTCATGCTGTGGGCGCTCGGAGCCCTGAGCGCGGTCACGGTCGTCGCCGTCGGCCTGGCGCTCGAGGACGACGCGCCGGAGGACCAGATCCTCGGCATGGCGGCGTCCCGCGCGCTCCTGTTCGTGGCCGCCGTCCTCCCGATCAGCCTCGCGATCCTCGTCAGGTTCGGCGGGTTGCGCCTGCGCGCGCTCGTACCCGCCCTGCCGGCAGCGCTCGCGTCGGGGCTCGCCGCCTTCGCGGTCGTCGCCGCCCTGAACGCGACGGGTCTCCTCGACGGGCTCTCGCCCTTCCCGGCGGCGGTTCTCGTGGTCGGAGCGGCAGGCGCTGCAGCGCTCGCGGCGCTCCTCTTCGTCGAGCCGGCCGCCCGGTCGGAGCTCCGGTCGCTCCGCGGCCGGCGCCCCGCCTCGGGCTAGCTCGATCGTCCGCCGACGGCTTCCGGTCGGACGGCGCGCACGGAGAGGGAGTACGCGGCCAGGGCGACCGCGACCGTCGCGCCCCACTGCAACCAGGGCCGCCCGGCCAGCGGCGCCGCGGCAACCACGCCGAGCGCGGCGGCCGGCACGACCAGCCCGGTGACGCCGAGCGCGGCCGCGCGGCCGAGCCCCCACGAGCGGCGGAAGTCCGCGTACTCGCGGGCGAGCGGCACGAGCACGAGGCCCGCGACGACCAGGATCCCCAGGGCGTTCACCCCGTCCACGATCCCACAACGGCGCTCGCCCGTCTAGATGCTTGACCGGCAATTGCCCCACTCGCGGCTGCCGCCTGCGACGCGGCGCCGGATCGCCGCGCTCGTCCTTGCCCGTACTTCCCGTACGGGCTGCGGACGATCACGACGCCCGGCTTGGTCGCAGACGCCCCCGACGAGCACGCCAATCACCGGCCAAGCATCCGTCGCGGAGTAAAGTGGCGGCGTATGGCGGTCGCCGTGGAGACCCTCGAGGAGCTGCGCCGTGCGGGGCTCGCCGACGTCGACCCGGACGTCGTCGAGCTGATCGGGCGCGAGCTCGAGCGCCAGCGCAGCCAGATCGAGCTGATCGCCTCGGAGAACTTCACCTGGCCATCGATGTTCGAGGCGGTCGGGAGCGTGCCGACGAACAAGTACGCGGAGGGGTATCCGGGCCGGCGCTACTACGGCGGCTGCGAGGTGGTCGACGAGATCGAGCAGCTCGCGATCGACCGCGCCAAGTCGCTCTTCGACGCCGAGCACGCGAACGTCCAGCCCCACGCCGGGGCACAGACGAACATGGCCGTCTACTTCGCCTGCCTCCAGCCCGGCGACACGATCCTGGCCATGCGCCTCGACCACGGCGGCCACCTCACGCACGGCCTCAAGGTCAACTTCTCGGGGAAGCTCTACGACGTCGTCGGCTACGGCGTCGACCGCGAGACGGGTCTCGTGGACTTCGACGAGGTGCGCCGCCTCGCGAAGGAGCACCGGCCGAAGCTGATCGTCTGCGGCGCCTCCGCCTACCCGCGCACCATCGAGGCAGACCGCTTCCGCGAGATCGCCGACGAGGTCGGCGCGCGCCTCCTGTGCGACATGGCCCATTTCGCCGGGCTCGTCGCCGCCGGCCTGCACCCGAACCCCGTGCCGCACTGCGACTTCGTCACCTCGACGACCCACAAGACGCTCGCCGGCCCGCGCGCCGGGCTCATCCTCTGCACGGAGGAGCACGCCCAGGCGATCGACAAGGCCGTCTTCCCCGGGATGCAGGGCGGGCCGCTCCTGCACGTGATCGCGGCGAAGGCGACGTGCTTCAAGATCGCGGCGACCGAGGCCTTCCGCGCCTACCAGCGCCAGATCCGCGCGAACGCGGACGCGCTCGCCGACGCGCTCCTGGACGCCGGCCACGACCTCCTCACGGGCGGCACGGACACGCACCTCCTGCAGGTCGACCTGCGCCGGAGCGACTGGACCGGCAAGGCGGCGGAGGAGCGCCTGCACGAGGTGCGGATCACGGCGAACCGCAACACGGTGCCGTTCGACGAGCGCCCGCCGATGGAGGCCTCCGGCATCCGCCTCGGCACGCCCGCCGTCACGATGCGCGGCTTCGACGAGGACGACCTGCGCGAGGTGGGCGCGATCATCGCCGGCGCGCTCGCCGCGGGCGACGGCGACCTCGACGCCCTGCGCGCCCGCAGCGGCGCGCTCTGCGAGCGCCGCCCGCTCTACCCGGGCTACCGCGGCTACCCGGAGGCGGGGGCGTGACGGTCGCTCGCCTTCGGCTCGCTCCCGTGGGGGAAACCATGTTTGCCCCACGTGCCCCCTTCTTTGATGCCGTGGAGGAACCTCCAGGTTCCCCCACACCCCCTCCACCCTGTCATAGGCCAGAGGCTGGCCT
>JAICGP010000061.1 GCA_025923055.1 Thermoleophilia bacterium | reverse complement strand
GGTACTCCTTGGGGTATGCATCTCGGCAGGCCGGTTCTCAGGCCGTGAGGTCGAGCGGGATGCAGAGCCCGTACTCGTCACGGAGCCGCTCGAAGTCGCGGCGGTAGAGAACCGCGACGACGACGCCGTGGCGCGCGCGCAGCTTGCGGAGCTTGCCGTTCTTCCTCGTCGTCGCCGCCTGGCGCATGACGGTGCACTCGACGTAGACGTCGATGTCCGGCAAGTAGAAGTCCGGCACGACCGCCTCGAGGACGTTGCCGTCCACGTCGGTCTCGAGCGTGAAGGCGTGGGGTTCGTACTCCCACCGGATCCCGTGCTCGTCGAGAATCCGCGCGAGCGCGCGCTCGACGGGATGGCAGAACTCCTGGGGGGCGCGGTTCGGCGTCGCGGCCACGGAAAGCCGCCTACCCGCCGGGACGAAGCCGTAGCTGCGACCGACGCCGGTTACCGCACGAAGTGATCCCTGTGAGGAAACCGCCCGCAGCGGGAATCGCCGTGGTGATGGACTTCGTCTTCGGCGAGAACTCGGCGCCCGCCCTGCTCGAGGCGAAGCGGGCCGACCTCGGCTGCCTGGCCGAGGCCGTCGAGGCGCTCGGGACCGAGCCGGGCTGGGGAACGCTCCAGGACGTGGCCGAGGCGCTTCCGGCCGCCGTCTCCGCCGATCTCGCAGTCATCATGGTGCGCGAGGACGCGTCGCCGGGCCGGCTCCATCTCGCGTCGGCCAGCGGGCTCTCCGGCAGGGATCTCGGCCGCCTCGCCTTCGAGCCGTTCACCGTCTCGCAGGCGCGCACGGTCGTTGCGTCCGCGGCGGGGAACGTGCTCGCCCTGGAGCTCGGGATCCGGTGGGCGCGCGGCATCCTGCTCCGCGACGGCGGCGCCGTCGGAATGCTCTACGTGGGCTCCCGGACGCGGCGCCGGCCGCTCGACGAGGAGCTGGCTCTCCTCAAGGAGGTCGCGGACGCGCTCGGCCCTCTCGTCGCACGCCTCGACCGGCGGCCGGCCCGGCTGCGGCGCCGCGCGTCGGCGCTCGCCCGCCAGACGGGCCTGAACGGCGGCGGCCGGGTCGGCAACCTGAGGGCGCGTGAGGTGCAGATCCTCGAGCTCTACGGCGACGGCCTCACGACGAGCGAGATCGCGGAGCTGCTCGTCATCTCCCCGCACACGGTGCGCACGCACGTCCGCAACGCACTTCGGCGGCTGGAGGTGCACTCGCGCGACGACGCGGTCGGGCGGCTCCGGGAGTGGCAGGTCATGCGGGTTCTCGAGCGGCCCGGCTCGCGTTCGCAAGGCTCCAGATGAGCACGTCCTGCCGCTCGGCATAGCGCGGGCCTGGGCGGCTTCCTGGACGGCATCGTCCTCCACCAGATCGTCCAGTGGCACATCATGCTCTCGAGCACCGAGCGCTGGCCCACGACGACCGTTGAGAACTCGAGGCGAACATGCTCGCCGACGGCCTCTTCCACCGGGACGTGGGCGCTCGTGGCGCTCGGCCTGGATGCTCTGGAGGGCGACGGTCGACGGGCAGCGTGCGAGCGGAACCACGCTCCTCGGCTGGATGCTCGTCGGCTGGGGCGTCTTCAACCTCGTCGAGGGCCTCGCCGACCACCTGATCCTCGGTCTGCACCACGTGCGCGAGGGTGGAAACGAGCTCGCCTGGGACCTCGGCTTCCTCGCCTTCGGGCTGGCCCTCGTCGCGGCCGGCTACGCCCTCGCACGGGCGAGCGCAGCACGCCGTCTCGATTGAGGCAGCGGCGCGCCGGCCTAGCGGCCGTGCTCGCGACACCAGCGCGCGAAGGCGAGCCGCGTCTGCCCGCGACCGCTGTCGAGGTACTCCGCGATCTCCGCCACCAGACACGGCACAGCCGCGCGCGCCTCGTCCGCCTGCCGGTCCTCGATCGTGCCGGGATCGCACTCGTGCTCGCCCTCGAGAAGCTGGCCGACCGGCACGTCGGCGCCGCAGTGCGGGCAGGGCCTCGCCCCGAACGCGTACCAGAGCCAGCTGCTCACCGGTCGCCGTCTCCTTTCGAGCCGTGTGGCGCCGTGGTTCCACGCGGGGGGCGGCGTCAAACGCCGAGCAGGTTCGGGAATGCCGCAGGCGCGGAAAGGACACGACGATGGAGATCGGCTATGCGCTCGCCAGCGAAGACTGGCCGCCCCTCGAGCTCGTCGGCCTCGCCGAGCGGGCCGAGGAGGCGGGCTTCGGCTACGCGCTCGTCTCCGACCACTTCCACCCCTGGCTCGACGTGCAGGGCGAGAGCCCGTTCGTCTGGTCCGTCCTCGGCGGGATCGCCGAGCGGACGGAGCGGCTGCGCGTCGGCACGGGCGTCACGTGCCCGCTCATCCGGATCCATCCGGCAATCGTGGCCCACGCCGCGGCGACCGTCGCGGCGATGATGCCCGGTCGCTTCTTCCTCGGGCTCGGCACCGGCGAGAACCTGAACGAGCACGTCCTCGGCGACCGCTGGCCGGCCGCGGACGAGCGCCTGGCGATGCTCGAAGAGGCGATCGAGATCATGAGGCTTCTCTGGGGCGGCGGCGAGCAGACGTACCGCGGCGACCACTACACGGTCGAGAACGCTCGGCTCTACACGCTTCCCGAGGAGCCGCCGCCGATCGTCGTGGCGGCCGCACACCCGAACGCCGCCGAGCTGGCCGGCCGGGTCGCCGACGGGCTCGCCAACACGTCCCCCGACCCGGAAGTCGTCGAGGAGTTCGAGGCGGCAGGCGGTCGCGGAAAGCCGCGCTACGGGATGCTGCACGTCTGCGTCGCCGACTCGGAGGAGGAGGGCCTCGAGACGGCACATCGGCTCTGGCCGAACGTCGGCCTCGAGGGCGAGGCCACCCGCGAGCTCCCCCGCCCCCGCCACTTCGAGGATGCGTGCAAGACCGTGCGCCCCGAGGATCTCGCTGGATCCGTCCCGTGCGGTCCCGACGCCGAGGGCCACGTCGGGGCGATCCAGCAGTTCGCCGAGGCGGGGTACGACCACGTCTGGGTGCACCAGATCGGGCCGGATCAGGCCGCTCTCTTCGAGCTCTACGAGCGCGAGGTGCTGCCCGCTGCCGGCCGGGTGGCGACGTCGGGGTAGCCAGGACGATGCGACGCGAGGGCTGGACGTACGAGTTGCCGCCGGCGGGGGCACCCGACGTCGGGATCGAGCAGTACCAGGTCGCCGTCCCGGACGGCGGCGTCTGGAAGGCCGCCGTCCTCCTCGCACACGAAGACGACCTCTACGTCGCGGCGGCGCCGTCGGGGGTCGCGCTCGCGCGCCACCTCGTTGCGATCCCCTGGGAGGCGGTCGCCCGGGTCGACCACGACGAGCTCATGATCCACGTACGCTCCCTCGACAACGCGGTCGAGCTCGACCCCGGCCGGGCGGTCGAGAACGAACGTGCCGAGGCGCGCCGTGTCCCGGGCCTACCGCCGGGTGTCGCTTCGTCGCAGGCGACGGGCGACGTGGCGGGGCCGCGCGACCGCCTGCCGCTCTTCCTCGGCCTCGGAGCCGCGGCAGCCGGGTTCGTCGCGCTGCTCGGCGTCATCGCGCTCGTCACCGCGGCCGACGACGCGCGGCTGCTCCTTCTCCTCGTCCTCCCCGGCGCGCTGCTCCTCGCGGGCGTCTGGCTGAGCATCGCGGCCTGGCGGCGGCCCTACGCCCCGGCGACCCGTGATCCCGACGGTTCATGACGGTCTGACAAAACGTTCCGTCAGGCCGTCCTAGCGGTCGGTCTCGGTCAGCGGCTCGGTCGCCGCGCGCTCGTGCAGGGCGTCGGGATCACGCGCCGGCGACGGATCCTCCAGCGCCGCCCGGACCGCGCGGGCGGTCGCGAACTCGACCCCGCGTGGGAGGACCTCGTCGTCGAGGCGAGGGCCGTGCTTGGCGGAGTCGCGTTCCACGGGCGGCTCTTCCCGCCCCCCACTCGGCGAAGCCACGAACCCGGGGGAAGGTATTCGCGGGGGTATCGCGCGGCGGCCGCTTTTCGGCGCGAGGCGCAGGGGTAGACCCGCTCACCCCACGAATCCAGGGAGGACGTATGAGCCAGCCAGAGCAGCGTCCCGTGCAGGCGGGCGGGACGGAGGGCGACTCGATGGTCGCCGAGGCGAAGCACAAGGTCGAGAAAGGCGCAGGCCAGGCAGTCGAGACGGCACGCAGCCAGGCCGGGCAGGCGACGGACCGCCTGCGTCGCACCGTGGACGAGCGCTCGACCGACCTGGGCCGCCGCGCCGGGTCGATGGCGCAGGCGATGCGAAAGACGAGCGAGGAGCTTCGCGCGCAGGGGAACGAATCCGAGGCCTCGCTCAACGACCGGGCGCTCGACGTGGTCGAGCGGGTCGGGCGGTACCTCGAGGAAGCGGACGCCCGCCGGATGGTGAGCGAGGCGCAGGACTTCGGTCGCAGGCGCCCGTGGGCCTTGGCGCTAGCCGGAGCGGGGATCGGCCTCCTGGGCGCACGGCTCCTGAAGTCGTCCGCGAGCCGCTCGCCGAGCGGCGACATGCCGCGGACCCTGGGCCCGAGGCCCGGGTATCGGAGCACCGGGGCGACCTCTCCGGCGGGAGGCTCCGCCTCGGCGGCCGTCTCGGCGGGCGGCAGGCCATGAACCACCGGGCCGACTCCGAAGAGCTGCGAGAGCAGTCGATCGGCGAGCTGCTCAAGCGCCTCGCCGACGAGACCGCAACGCTCGTCCGGAAGGAGCTCGAGCTCGCCAAGGTCGAGTACGCGGAGAAGGGCAAGAGGGCCGGCCTCGGCGCCGGGCTCCTCAGCGGAGCGATGGTCGCCGCGCTGCTCGCGCTCGGCGCCTTCACAGCGTTCCTCGTCCTGGCACTGGACGGCGCCTTGCCGAACTGGGCCGCCGCGCTGATCGTCGCCGCGCTCTACGGGATCGTGGCGACCGTCCTCGCGCTGAGGGGCCGCGAGCGGCTCGAGGAAGCCGGGGGACCCGTCCCCGAACAGACCAAAGAGACCATCGAGGAGGATCTGCAATGGGCAAGGAACCGAGCGACGTCCGCGAAGAGATAGAGGAGACGCGCGCCCGCATGGCGGACACCGTCGACGAGATCGGCCACCGGGCCGACGTCAAGGGCCGCGTGCAGGGGTACGTGTCGGAGAAGAAGGACGCCGTCGTCGGAGGGGCCAGCGACCTCGCGTCGCGGGCCGGCGACAAGCTGCCCGACGGCGAGACGGTCTCGTCAGGCGGCCGGAGGATGGTCGGGACCGCGAAGGAGAACCCGCTGGCGCTCGCACTGGGCGGCGCGGCGGTCGGCTTCCTCGTCGGGTCGCTGCTGCCTTCGACCCGCCTGGAGGACGAGCGGATGGGAACGGTCGCGGACGACCTCAAGGACCGTGCCCGCGAGACGGGCCACCAGGCGCTCGAGAGCGGCAAGGAGATCGCGTCGGACGTCAAGGAGAGCGCGAAGGAGACCGCGAAGGAGTCGGCCTCCGAGCACTCGCAGGAGCTCTCCTCCACCCTCCAGGAGCAGGCCGGCTCGCCGTCCGGCTCCTCCGGCGGGCCGCGCTGAGACACAATCGGGCGGCGGTCCGCGGCCGGGCCGCCGCCCTTCCGGCTCACCAAGCGGCGGCTGCGGCGGCGCCCGCCGGGGCCACCCGCTCGCGGAGGACGGCGTCCCAATCGGCGGCGAAGCGCTCGAGGGAGAAGCGCCCGAGCGCCTCGCGGCGCGCCCCCTGGCCGAGCCGGCGGGCGAGCCCCGGGTCGGCCAGCAGGTCCCGCATCCGCTCGACGAGGCCGTCGACGTCCGTGTCGACGTACCCCGAGACGCCGTTGCGGACGGCGGTGGCCATCTCCGTCGTCGCGAGGCCCACGACCGGCAGGCCCACCGTCATCGCCTCGCATACGGCGAGTCCCAGGCTCGTGTACCGGATCGGGTTGAAGAGGAAGCGGTACCGGGCGGCGAAGCGAGGCAGCTCGGCCGGCGGCACCTCGCCGAGACCGCCGAGCTCCTCGGAAGCCATCCCGACGAGGTCGAGCGGAACCTCGCGGCGCGCGCGCTCGAACACGTCCAGCCCGAGCCTGCGGCCGCGCTTGCCCAGGTGGTTCACGATCACGAGCCCGCGCTCGAGCTCGCCGGTGTAGCGCGCGTCGGCCGGAGCGCCGACGCCGTGCTCGACCACCCGGGTCGGCGACGTCCCGCAGTCCCACATGAGGTCGTTGAACGGCGTCACGTGCACGACGAGGACGTCGTCGTCCGCGGCGGGATGGCGCGTGTCCGTCGGGCTCTCCCTCGGCGGGTCGTGCTCGAGGTAGAGCCCCGGCAGCTCCAGCTGCTCCGGCGAGAGCAGCTCCGGCCCGTCCTCCCGGTAGTTGCGCTCGGACTGGTAGAGGACGGCGTCGAGGTCGAGGCCGCGCACCTCTTCGGCGGGGACTTCGACGAGCGACGCGGGCCAGGAACGCCCGGGCGGCAGGCCCGCGTAGCCCTCCGGGCGGCCCGGCCGAACCGGCACGTAGATCGTGTGCGCCACCTGCCCGAGGTAGGCGAGGTAGCTCCCGTGGACGTGCCAGGTGAGGATGCGCAGGCGGGAGGCGGTCACGGAGCGACGGGTTTCCGCACGGCGGGCTTTCAAACCGGCGGCGTTTTCGTGCCGCTGGAGCCGGGTAGCCGAGCCGATAGACCCCCGACCAAGGAGCGAAGGAGACATGAGCCCCACCAAGTCGCCGCGCGTCGTCCGGGACGTCATGACCTCGAGTCCGACCACGGTCTCGCGCGAGACGAGCGTCGTCCAGGCCGCCCGCCTGATGCAGAAGGAGGACGTCGGCCCGCTGCCCGTGGTCGAGAACGGGTCGCTCATCGGCATCGTCACCGACCGCGACCTCGTCGTCCGCGTCCTTGCGGAGGGACGCGACCCCGAGAGCACGACGGTCGGAGACGTCTGCTCGCCGCAACCGGTCAGCGTCGAGCCCGACGCCGACCTGTCGCAGGCGCTGGCCCTTCTCGCTCGGCATCAGGTCCGGCGCCTCCCGGTCGCCGAGGGCGACCGGCTCGTCGGGATCGTTGCCCAGGCCGACGTGGCCCGAGAGCTTCCGCACGACGACGTCGGCGAGGTCGTCGAGGACATCTCCCGCTGAACCTGCGCGAACGCCGGCCGTCGCGCGGCCGCGGCGGCCGGCCGGCGCCGTCAGGCGGGCGCGGGCCCGCGCCCGTCGCCGTTGGCGGAAGCGCCCGGGTCGAGCACGATCTTGACGGCGCCGTCACGCTTCTCCTGGAAGAGCGCGTACGCCTCCGGGGCCTGCTCGAGCGGGAGCCGGTGGGTCGTCAGGTCGCCCACCCCGAGGGGGTCCTCGTCCGTGAGCAGCGGCAGGATGTCGTCGGTCCAGCGCCGCACATTCGCCTGCCCCATCCGGACGGTGACCTGCATGTCGAAGAGGTCGCCGAGCGGGAACATCTGCACGGGCCCGCCGTAGACGCCGGTGAGCGAGAGCGTGCCGCCGCGCCGGACGGCCTGCATGCTCTTCCGCAGGACGTGCGTCCGGTCGAGCTGGATCTTCGTGGTCTGCAGGACCTTGTCGACGACCGAGCCGTCGGCCTCCATGCCGACCGCGTCGATCACAGAGTCGAACCCGCGCCCGTCGGTGAGCTCGAGGGCGACGTCACGGACGTCGTCGACGGAGGCGGCGTCGAGCGTCTCGACGCCGTGGCGCGCCGCCATGGAGAGCCGCTCGGGCACGAGGTCGACGCCGACGACTCGCTCTGCGCCCCGGTGGAGCGCGATGCGGCAGCACATCTGCCCGATCGGGCCGAGGCCCCACACGCCGGCCGTGCCGCCAGCCGGGATCTCGGCGTAGGCGACCGCCTGCCAGGCCGTCGGAAGGACGTCCGAGAGGAAGAGGAAGCGCTCGTCGGGCGGCCCCTCGGGCACCTTGATCGGCCCGAAGTGCGCTTGCGGCACGCGCACGAAGTCGGCCTGGCCGCCCGGGACGGCGCCGTAGAGATGCGTGTAGCCGAACAGGCTCGCGCCCTTCCCGCGCTTCAAGAGGCTGCCCGCCCGCGCGAGCAAGCCCTCGTCCCGCGTGCGCTCGCACTGCGAGTGGAGGCCCCGCGAGCAGAAGAAGCACTCCCCGCAGGAGATGTTGAAGGGGATGACGACGCGGTCCCCGGGCGCGACGTGCTCCACCGCGGCTCCCACCTCCTCGACGATGCCCATCGTCTCGTGCCCGAGGATGTCGCCCTTCCGCATCACCGGCCAGAGCTTGCTGTAGAGATGCAGGTCGGAGCCGCAGATCGCCGTCGAGGTAACCCGGACGATGGCGTCGGTCGGCTCCTGGATGCGTGGATCCTCGACCGCGTCGACGCGGACGTCCTCGCGCCCGTGCCAGACGACGGCCTTCATCGACCCTCCCGCGCACCGACGCCGGACGCGACCTCGCCGAGGCGGGCGGGCCCTCCCGTGTCCTCCGAGAGCGGCGGGGTCGGCTCGCCGGAGCCCTCGCGGAGCCCCTCGAGCAGCTCGACGACCGCGTCGTCGGCCGCGACCTTCGGGGTCCAGCCGAGCTCGTTCTCGATGCGCGAGCAGTCGAGCAGCGGCGCCCCGAGGCCCATGTCGACCCAGCCCGGCGGCGAGGGCTGCAGCCGGAGCCGCCAGGCCGCCGAGGTGCCCGCGCGCGCCACTGCGAGCGGGACCGGGACGGTCGGCCAGCCGAGCCGCTCCGCCAGCACTTGCGCATCGAGCACCGGCTCGGCGGCGACGTTGTAGGCGCCGCGCGCGTCGTCACGCAGGACGGCAAGACGGTAGGCCTGCGCCACGTCGTCGGAGTGAACCGCCTGGACGCGGAGCCCGGGCACCGCCGGGACGACTCCGAAGCGGCGGCCGAGGAGCGGCGTCGGCAGGAACGGGCCCGCGAACAGGCGGCGGACGCCCGAGGCGGCCCGGCGCTTGAAGACCAGCGCGGGCCGCAGCCGGACGACGCGCGTGGACGGCACTTCCATCTCGAAGCGGTCGAGCCGCCGCTCGACCTCGGCCTTGTGCCGGGAGTAGAAGCTCGAACGGATGCCCTGGACCGGCCACGACTCGTCCACGCGCTCGTCCTTCGGCCCGTGGGAGTAGGCGCCCACGGAGGAGGCGTAGACGAAGGCCGGCACGCCTTCGTCGGCGATCGCGCGCAGGAGCCGCGTCGTGCCCTGGACGTTCGTCAGCCAGAGCGCGTCGAGGTCGCGGCTCGGCTGGATCCGCCAGGCGAGGTGGACGACCGCGTCGGCGCCGCTGACGACCGAGCCGAGGTCGTCGTGGACGACGTCGGCGGCGCGCCAGTCGACGCCGGGGAGCTCGAGGCGAGGGAGGCGGCGTGCGACGCCGACGACGTGGTCGACCGCGTCGTCCTCCGAGAGCGCCCGGACCAGGCTCGTCCCGACGTTTCCGGTCGCACCGACGACGACGACCCGCATGCTCGGGTCGTCCCCGCCTGTTCGGTGCTCAAACCTGGCCGGAAACCCGGCTGCGCGGGTCGAGCTCGGCCGCGATCTCCGCCCCCGCGTCCGTCTTCTCGACGACCAGGTAGGCCTCGCCCCGCTCGACGATCCGCTCCACCTCGAGCTGCTCGTGGCCGGGCTTGACCAGGAACCTGCGGGGGCTGGAGCGGATCGCCTCGTACTCGGCCACCTCCACCGGCATCGCCTCGAGGCAGCTCGTCCGTCCGCACTCGCAGAGGAACTCGGCGCCCACCGGCGAGGGCGAGCCCCCGGCGAACTTCTCGATGCGCTCGTTCACCTCGCGGAAGAGGCTCTGGTTGCGGGCGACGGAGGCGGCGTGACCGTGGGTCACATCTGAGGCGATCGTGACAGGAAGCCGATCGCGGTGCAAGAGCCGGCCCGCGACCTTCCTCGCGAAGCAGCGCTTGTAACGGAAGGGACATGAGAGTACGCTGGTCGACGACGCGAGGTCAACGACAGGTAGGAGCCGTGCAGCTCGGACGTTCCTCGCGGGGGGTGCTGGCCGCTCTGGCGGTCGCCCTCGTCGCCGTCGGGAACGCGCAGGCGGGGACGGAGCGGATCCGGGACGGGAACGACCGCCCCGGCCCGCTCGACATTCGCTCGGCGACCCATGGGCACGACGGCGACCGACTGGTGCACACGATCTCGACGTTCCGCAGGTGGAGGGTCGGCCTCCTCCGCCTGAGCACGCCGAACCTGTTCGCGGTCGAGATCAGCACCGACCGGGACCGCGCTCCGGAGCGCGCCGTCCTGATCTTCTCGACGAACGGGCGCCTCGTCGCGGAGGTGATCCGACTGCCGGCCGGCACGTCCGTCGGCTCCGCGTCCGCGTCGAAGCCCAACGGGCGGACCGTGCGCGTCTCGATCCGCCGCTCGAGGCTCGGGAACCCGACCGGATACCGCTGGAACGCCCACTCCCAGTACCACGCGGGCGGGCCGTGCAGCGACTTCTGCGTCGACCGGGCGCCCAACTCGGGCCGCGTCCTCCACGACGTCGCGGCCCCGGCGATCGCGCTGACCTCGTTCCCCGCGATTCCGCCGGACGTCGAGTACGACGTCTCGTTCAGGGTCTCGGACACCGGAGGCGCAGGGCTGCGCCGCTGGGAGCTCCAGCACCGCCCGTTCGGGTCGCCCGGCTGGACGACGGTGGAGAGCGGGTCGGCGGGCGGCCCGAAGGCTCACCACCACGTCTCCTCCGAGGACGCCGACGACGAGTTCCGCGTCGTCGCGGCCGACCGGCAGGGGAACCGGCGCGTCAGCCCCGTCCGGCTCGTGTCCGTGCCGATCGACGACACCTCGCCCTCGCTCGTCTACTCCGCGAACGACACGTGGACGCACGGGCCGGGCGATCCGCGCGACTTCCGCGGGACGCTGAGCACCTCGGTCGACGACGAGACCGGCACCGTCGTCCCCACCGTCACGCTCGAGTTCACAGGACGCTACGTCGCGTGGGTGGCACCGGGCGCCACCGAGGACGACCTCGCAAACGTCTCCACCGAGGGAGTGAGCTCTCTCGTCTTCCTGGACCAGTCGAGCGGCCGACGCGGGATCGTCTTCGAGCACGCGTTCCCGACCGTCGGCACGCGCACGCTCACGATCCAGGTGCTGTCGGGCGCCGTGCCCGTCGACGGGATCATCGTCCGCTAGCGGGCGCATCGAAAGGAGCCGTCCTTGGCCAAGCCACGCATCGTCACCGCACGCCGACTGGGCCTTCGCTTCGCGAACCTCTTCGGCGACCTCGGGCCCGAGTTCTTCGTAACGGGCCAGGACAGTGCCGGAACGCGCGCGAAGGACGCGCGCGAGGGCGTCGCCCGCGTCCGGGCCTTTCCACGAGGACCCCCGCCGAAAGGGCTGGGGCGGCATCGCCTACCACTACGTCATCCCCGACGACGGCACGCTCGTCAGCGCCCGCCCCACGATCCTCGAGGGCGCACACACTGCGCTGCACAACTCGAACAACATCGGCGTGAATATGCCGGGAACGCTTGGCGACCGCCCCACGCTCGCCCAGCGCGCGACGTATCGCTGGCTGCTGGCGAACGCCCACACCGACAAGATGCCGCGAGCCCACCGCACGGACGTCGACCTGCGCAGGGCCAAGCGGCGTGGACACCGTCAGTGGCCGGACAACGACACGAGCTGCCCCGGCGACTTCCTGCACATGTACCTGGAGGGATGAGAATGAGCGAGAGCGAGATCGAGTCGAACCCCGACGCCCTCGACGACGGCAACGAAGAGCTGTACGGCACCACGGTGGCGGACGGCCGCCACGTCGGCGCTATCGAGGCCGAGATGGCCCTGAACACGGACGAGGTCGAGGAGGAGCTTCCGCCCGAGGATCCCGACTTCGAGGAGGACGACGAGGAGTTCTGACGACGAAGGGCAGTTTGATTCCCGTAGAGGGAAGTCGAGACGATCGACGGATCGCGGAAAGCAAGGAGGTGTAGTGAGCGCCATCGACGACAAATACGCGGAGCTGGGTGGGCCCGGCGGCTTCCTCGGGCAACCGGTTGACGAGGGTGCCGGATCGGAGGAGATGGACACGGCCACTGGCGGTGGGCGCGTGCGAGACTTTCAGGGAGGTTCCATCTACTGGTCAGAGGCGACGGGTGCGCATGAGGTGCATGGCGCCATCCGGGTCAAGTGGGCGCAGCTCGGTGGGGAGCGCGCAACAGGCCTCCCGCTGACCGACGAGTTAGGGACCCCAGACGGCGTCGGGCGCTTCAATCACTTCCAGCATGGGTGGTCGATCTACTGGACTCCGGAGACGGGCGCGCACGAAGTGCACGGCGATATTCGAAACAGATGGGAGTCGATGGGCTGGGAGCGTTCGCAGCTCGGGTATCCGACGAGCGACGAGCGCCAGGCGCCGGACGGCGTCACCCGGTTCAGCGATTTCCAGGGCGGCACGATTCTCTGGACGGCAGCAGGTGGAACAGAGGTTCGTCAGCGGATAGACGAGTAGCCAGGCATGCGAGCACCGTGTGCGCCTCCTCAAAGCCGACGTCGGGGAGGTCGCCGCGATAGCGGGCCTGCCAAGCGAAGCACCGCCCGCCTAAACCGCTTCGGGTCGTGACTAGCGTCGAAGTGCTCATACGCGAGCACGTAACTTGGGCATAGGAGCGACCTCAGCGGGTCTTCGTGGTCCCGAGCTGGTCCGAAGCTGAGCGTAGATAACGACGTCGGACGCACCGCCAACTCGGTGCAGCTCGGCTCTCGCGCCCGGCACGATCGTCGACTGGGCAAGGCCGGCGAGTCCCCGCCTTCGAGATCGAGGGTCAGCCCAGGGGCGGTGGAGACGGCGAGAGGTCCGTCTGTTGGGACGCGGCGTGACGGCTCGGCCGTAAACGAGCCGCGAGCACCGGCTGCGCTGCGAGTCAGTCCTTCACTCGCCCGAGAAGACCACCAATCTTCTCAGCCGCTCCGCTTTCCTCGTCGGAAGAAAGCGCGCGCTCGAGAAGCGAACGTGTCTCGGGGCCGAGTTCGAGATTGAGTGTGGTCTGACCCGCGAGTTCCCTCACCAGAGCCCGAGTGTCGGGTCCAACCTCTACGTGAATCGTCAGGAGGCGCATGTGATAGGCCGCTTCCCCCGCTTGGGCCGAGAACGAACCTGCTTGGAGAGGCGG
>JAICGP010000060.1 GCA_025923055.1 Thermoleophilia bacterium | reverse complement strand
GGCGCTCGCCCGGCCGGGACGCCCGTGCGCGGGCGCCCCCTCCTGCGTCTACTAGGAGGGAAGGCCTAGGGCCGGAGCCGGTCCTCGCCGTAGAGCCGCACGAAGAAGAAGATCAGGAACGCGGCGACAATGCCGAGGAGGAACGCGGTCGCGCCGCTCGTGCCGATCGCGAGCAGGCCAATCCACACGTAGGCGCCGAGCAGGACGCCCCAGAGGAACGACTGGAACCCGGGACTGAAGGCGGGCGGCCGCGGGGGGAAGTCCATGTCGGGGCGGGAGTCTACCGGCCTCGTCTCCCGCGACCGCGCCGGACCATAAAACTCGCCGAGCCGGTTGCGCTTTCGTCCACTCCACCAACCAACTTTCGGCTTCCGCCTACGGTCGCCCGGTGGGGCTTCGACCTACTCGCGCTCCGTGCTCGGCGCAGGGGGGAATCTAGAGGCGTGTCCGGGCGGACGCAAGACCCCGGCGGAGCGCGTCCTCGCAATTTGCGGAAAGTTTATTTTTCCACATTTTCCACACCCGGGCCGAGCTCGTGTGGAAGAGCCTGGGGAGAGCCGCTTGGACTCTAGCGTCCGGCGAGGGCGCCGTCCGTGTAGACGCCGGACGGGTTCCAGAGGAGGAAGCCCTTCGAGTCGGCGTCGCGGGCGGCGAGGATCTGCGCCTTCACGTCCTCGAGGCTGTACTCGCGACCCAGCGAGAAGTCCTGCAGCCACGGGACGAGCAGCGTGTCGTGGCCGCGAAGCTGACGCCGGAAGTCGCGCAGGGAGCGGGCGACGGTGATGCCGGGCACCGCGTTGGGGTCGTCCAGGCCGTACTCGCCCGGGCCGTAGTGGGAGGGATAGACCATCGGGTAGATGAGGTCGAGCTGCGAGGCGAGCCGCCGCGGTCGCTGCCCGATTCCCATTTCACGGGTGGCCGAGAGACCGAAGACGGCGGCGGAGACGCGCGCGCCGAGCGGCTCCAGGCGGTCACGGGCATACGCGAGGAAGCGGGCGATCGTCTTCGTGCGGTGCTCCTTGCGCCGACCGGCGAAGACGGCGCTCGCGACGTCGCCGTCCGTGGGGAAGCGCACGTAGTCGAACATGATCTCGTCGAAGCCCGCCCGGACCGCGGCGACCGCGATGTCGACGTTGTACTTCCAGACGCGGCGGTCGTACTGGTTGGTCCAGCCGAGCCCGGCGCTGTTCGTCCAGACGCTGCCGTCGCGCCGTCTGATCGCCATGCTCGGCCGCGCCTGGGAGAGGACGGGGTCCTCGAAGACGACGACGCGGCCGATCAGGTAGATGCCGCGGGCCTCCGCCCGGCGGGCGGCCCGGCGGGGGTCGTAGTACGTCCGGGCGGCGTTCACCGCGCGCGCGAGCGGGACGGCGGGCCGGCGGAAGGCGACCTCGCCGTTCTCGTCCTTGACGTCGAGCTGGAGCGTGTTGAGACCCTGGTCGGCCAGGTCGAGATACTCGTCCAGCTTGCCGTCGAGCGAGGCGAGGGCCATCGTGACGTGAACGCCCCGGATCTCGGCGGGCAGGGGGACGGGCTCGGGCTCCGGCTCGGGCGCAGCCGTCGGCGCGGCCTCCGCCTGGCCGGCGCCGGACGGGCTCGCCGCGGTTCGCCGGTCGCCTCCGCCGAGGAAGCTCATGCCGAGGGCGACGACGGCCGCCGCGACCGCGACGACCGCGAGCAGGACGAGGCGCCTCGCCGCCCGTCTCCTTCGAGCCCGGTTCCTGCGCTCGCGAAACCGTTCGTTTGGATCGAGAGGCTCGAGGAGCATGAGGTGCGGGCACGGTATGTCCTCTCGCATTCCGCCGCAAGGCGACCCGCCCAGGCGCGCAACGCTTTTCGTTGCGTTAGGATCCGCGGCGTGCCGGTGGAGACGGCGCTGAAGGTGGAGGCGCTGACGCGGGACTTCCGCTCGCAGCGGCGGCTCGCCGAGGCGCTCGGCGTCAGCCCGGCGCAGGTGAGCCGCTGGAAGCGGGGTCAGGGGATCGACAGCGACAACGCGGAGCGCCTCGACCTCCTGGAGCTGACGATGTCGGCGCTCCTGCGTCTCTACGAGCCGGAGACGGCCGAGAGGTGGCTCTTCGCGGTCAACCCGCTGCTCCGCAACCGCCGGCCGATCGACCTCATCAGGGCGGGGGGGACGCAGGAGCTCCTCGTCGCGCTGCGCCAGGAGCGGGCCGGTTCCTACGCGTGATCCTCTACCGCTGCTTCGCGTGGAACCCGGCGGTCGAGCCCCGTGCGCGGGGCGGCGCTCTCTGGTTCCCGCGCCCGCTCCAGGGCGACGGCCGCCACGACGTGCCCGGGCGCTACGGGTGCCTGTACGTCTCCGAGGAGCCGCTCGCCGCGGTCGTCGAGGAGCTCGCGCGGCTCGCCGGCACCCGGCTCGGTCCGACCGACCTGGTGCGGGAAGGCCTGCCGCTCTCCCTGGCCGTGCTCAGGCTCTCCGACGCCGCGCGGCTCGTCGACCTGGACGAGCCGCTCGCGCTCGCCGAGGAGGGCCTGCGGCCCTCGCGCGTCGCGACCTGCGACCGGGAGGTCACGCAGGCGGACGCCGCCGCCCTCCACGAGCGGCATCCCGACGCAGCCGGGCTGCGCTGGTGGTCGTTCCACGAGTCCGCCTGGAGGCACGTGACGCTCTTCGACCGCGCCGCGGGCGAGCTCGACGTCGAGGACGTCAGGCAGCTCGAGCTCGACGACGACGTCGTGGGGGAGGCCGCCCGCTTCCTCGGGCTGGGGCGCGCCGCATGAACGTCGAGCGGCTGCTCTCCGCCCGCCTTCCGAGCCGGATGGAGGACGTCCTCGTCCTCATGCGGGCCCTCGAGGAGGCGCTGCCGCCGGGGGACGGCATCGCCGCGTTCGTGCGCCTCTACCGGGCCGTCACCGAGGCCGTCGACGGCGCGGTACGCCCCGGCGGGGCGTACGCCGACCCGCGCTTCGTCCGCTGGCTCGACGTCGTCTTCGCCAACCTCTTCTTCCGCGCTCTTCGCGACGCGACCTCGAGGAGCGCCGTCCCGAAGGCCTGGACGCCGCTCCTCGAGGCCCGGAGCCGGCCCGGCGTGCTTCCGATCCAGTTCGCGCTCGCCGGGATGAACGCCCACATCAACCGCGACCTGCCGTTCGCGCTCGTCGAGACGTGGGCGGCGCTCGACCTCGAGCCGGCCCGGGCCGGGCCGCAGCACGACGACTTCACGCGCCTGAACGGGCTCCTGGAGGAGACGGAGGCCCGCGTGAAGGCCGAGCTCGTCGTCGGCGCGCTGGGGCACGTGGAGCGCTCGCTCGGCCGCGCCGACGACGTCGTCGCGATGTGGAAGGTCGGCAAGGCCCGCGAGGCGGCCTGGGTGAACGGCGAGACGCTCTGGGCGCTCCGCGGCGCGCCGAGGCTGCGGGCGGAGTACGCGGCCGCCCTCGACAGCATGGTCGGCTTCGCGGGGAGGGGCCTGCTGCGGCCGCTGTAGGCGCGCTGGTGCCTCGACTTGACATAACGCCCGTTATCGTGCGTCGGTTCCAGGCGGCATCGAGGCGGCGCAGGAAGACTGCGGTCGGGCGAGCAGCATCAGGCAAACCTGATTGGGTTCGCGACGCCGCGCAACGCTGCCGTGGCCGACCCTGCACCCAGGTTGCGGCAAGGCCTTGAGGAATTTTGCGTCCGGCTTCGTAAGGCGTATCGTCGTGGCTGGAAACCCGAGGGTGATACCCGGGCACGCCGCGATGGCGATCACGGACGCACACCAGATCACGGGCCCCCGAGCCCGCGCGGTACCGGTTACGCTCGAGAGGTGGTTGGTGCCGGCCGGCGCGCTGGTCTGCATCGGGGCGGTCGCAATGGCCGTGGCGGGGGCCTCCAACGATGCGGCGTTCGGGCGCGGCCTGCTTCAGCTGCTGATCGTCGGCGGGCCGATCGCCGTCGGCCTCTACGCGCTGCGCGCGCCGATCAACAGGTGGTTCGGCATCGCGATGCTCGGGATCGGCTTCGCGTGGTCACTCACGGCGCTGACCGAGTCAGGCTTGAGCGTGCCGTACACGATCGGCCGCCTCTCCACATGGCTGGTCTTCCCGTGCGTCGTCTACCTGCTGCTGGCGTTTCCGCACGGTCGGATCGAGAAGGGACTCGATCGCGCGGTCTTCATCGGCGTCGTAGGCGTCATCCTGCTCTTGTTCTTCGGCACCGCGCCGTTCGTGCAGGCGTTCCCGCCGAAGACGTTGTGGTCGACCTGTACGACCGACTGCCCGGCGAACGCGCTCTTCGTCCTCGATGAGCAGCCAGGCTTCCTTACGAAGGTCGTCTACGTCCGCGAATGGCTGGTCGAGGTGCTGTGGCTCGGGGTGTTCTACTCGATGTTCCGCCGCTGGCGCGCGGCCTCGCCGTTGCAGCAGCGGGCGATGGGCCCGGCGTTCATCGCCGGAGCGCTGCTCGGCGCGTCTCACTACGCGCACATCACGTCACGTCAGCTCGGCGTATCGGCCGACACGGTTATCGCACTCTCCTCGGTGTGGACGTTCTGCATCGTCGCGGTGTGTGCGGCTTTCCTGTTCGGCCTGGTTCGGAGACGGATGTTGCTGGCCGGGGCGCTGGCACGTCTTGGCGTCGCGCTGCGTGCCAGCGACGATCGCACGCACTTGCGCGACGCATTGGCCACTGCACTCGGCGACTCGACGACGGAGCTGTTCTTTCGTAACCCGCGCTCGAGCGCGTGGCACGACGCGCGGGGCCGCTGGGTCCGCTGGCCGCAGGAGCCGGCCGCGAACCGAGCCGTCACCACCATCGACACCGACGACGGCCGCCGCGACGTGGCGATGATCCATGACGTCGCCCTGCTGGACGATCGCGAACTCCTGGACGGCGTCAGCGGCATGGTGGTCGCCGGCTGGCGCCACGAGCGGCTGACGGCCGATCTCGGCAGGGCGATGAGCGACCTGGAGGTCTCGCGGCGCCGAATCGCCGAGGCCGCCGACCTCGAGCGTGTACGGATCGAACGCGATCTCCACGACGGTGCCCAGCAGCGGCTGGTCGCTCTGCGCATCCGGCTGGGGCTTGCCGCAGAGCTCCTCGCCTCCGATCCCGGCGTCGGCGTCGAGGAGGTCCGCGAGCTCGGGTACGAGGCGGAACGCGCGCTCGAGGAGCTGCGCTCCTTCGCCCATGGCGTGTACCCGCCGCTGCTGACCGATCGCGGATTGCCGGAGGCACTGCGCTCCATCGGCGCGCAGCCCCCCATGCCGGTCCACGTCGTCGCGACCGGCGTCGCACGCCATCCGATCGAGATCGAGAGCGCCGTCTACTTCACCTGCGTCGAGGCGCTGCAGAACGCGGCCAAGCATGCCGTCGGCGCCTCCGGAGTCTGGATCACGCTCAGCCAGACGCGCGACAGGTTGCGGTTCGAAGTCCGCGACGACGGCCCCGGATTCATTCTTGATGGTCACGCTGGCCGCGGACTCCGCAACATGCATGACCGCATCCAGGCGATCGGCGGCGACCTCACCGTAGAGCCCAACCCCGGACACGGCACGCGTGTCGTTGGCTCAGTCCGACTGCCTCGTCTCGACCGCTGAGCCCTGGAGGAAACGCGGTAGCGCACTCGACGTGATTCGGCAGAGGCCCGGTGGCGCGGACTGTGCCCAGCTGTTGGCCTGGCAGCTGCGCCAGGGCTGGCCGAGCGACGACGCGCTGCTCTTCCCCGGCCTTGTCGAGCCTGCGCACGGCGGCGTCTCTCCTCTCACCCGACGATCCGCAGCCCGTGCGACGTGTTGTTCAGGCGCCGCCCGCCCTCCTCGATCACGGTGACGATGTCCTCGATGCGGACGCCGAAGCGCCCGGGAAGGTAGACGCCGGGCTCGATCGAGAAGCACATGCCCGGCTCGAGCGGTCGCGTTTCGCCCTCGACCATGTAGGCTCGTGCGTGGTCAGCCCGATGCCGTGCCCGGTCCGGTGGATGAAGTACTCGCAGTAGCCGGCGTCGGTGATCACGCGGCGCGCCGACCGGTCGATCTCCCTGGCGGGAGGGGCGAGCGCCGGCAAGAGGAGGCACCTTACCGATCAGCCGCTCCGAGGTTTGCGAGGTGTGAACGGCCGCAGCTCATCCCGGCCGGGCTGCACGATCCCGACCGAGGATTCCGGCACCTCGTTCCAGGCTCCGACGAGGTCACCCAGCGGCTCGGAGACGACCGCACGAGCCTCGTCTGAGAGCGCCTGCAGCTCATCGATCTCCGGATACTGCTGCTTTAGGACGCGAGCGTCGGTGCTGAAGTAGAGCGAGCGCGAGCGACCTTCACTCGAGTACCGAACCGCCACGACGCGCTCGCCGTCGGTGACGGCCACGGACATCTGGAGCGGCTCCGCGACGCCGTTCCTCTCCCCCACCTCCTCGACGTGGCCGGCCATCCGCTCCAGCGCGCTCACCGGATCGTCTTCGAGGCCGAACGTGAGCGCGAGATGGAAGAGGAGCTCGGAGTCGGTCGAGCCCTCGACGTCCGGGAGGAGTGCGGGGTCGACCGCGAGCAGGAGGTCACGGCGGACGCGGGCAAACTCCCGAACGAGCCCGTTGTGCATGAAGAGCCAGCGGCCGTGGCGAAACGGATGAGCGTTCGTCTCCTGCACGGCCGTACCCGTCGACGCGCGGATGTGGGCGAAGAAGACCGGGGAGCGGATGTGGGCGGCGAGCTCCCGCAGGTTCCGGTCGTTCCACGCGGGATGAACGCTCCGGTACAGGCCCGGCACTCCTCGCGCTTCGTCGTACCAGCCGATCCCGAAGCCGTCCCCGTTGGTGGTGGTCGCGCCCTGGCGCGCGTGGAGGCTTTGATCGATCAGCGAGTGCTGCCTCCGAAACACGAGCGCCTCGATTGGGATCGGGTCGCCGTAGTAGGCAAGCCAGCGGCACATCGAGCCTCCCTCGGTCGGACGCCGTCGGACCCGACCTATCGGTTTCCGGCTCGGCAACGTAGCGGGTTCATGCTGACGGTCTCGACGCCGAGATCGCCGAGCCACCCCAGGACGCCTCGGAGCTGGGCCTGGTCGACGACGATCCGTGTCCAGAAAGAGGACGGGGTCGTCATCGGCCTTCTCGACCGACACCCGGGCGAACGGCCGCTCGTCACCTCGCGCCACTGCTGGAGAAGCGTCGTCTTCCCGAGTCCGGGCGGTGCCGCGAGCAGCGCGAGCGGCATCGATGACCGCGTCAGCGCGCCCGTGGGACGGTCGCGTGGCAGCAGGTCGGTCGTCGTGTTCCTGCCGCTCGAACTCGTCGGCTCACGCATGCTCGGGTCTCCTCCGGCTTCGGTGCGTCCGGCCTCACTACTCAACCGCACAACCCGGAGATGGACAATGGGGCCGGCACGCAACCTCTTCGTGGTACCTGCACCCCGGGGACAGGTCGTGCAGGGCGGGCTGGATCATGCTGATGATCTTGCTCCCGGTTCCCAGGCGCGCTCGTCTACATCATCGTCCGCCTGGAGATGACGGCTCAGGACGTCCGAGTCTGGAGCGGCTTGCGTGCGTGCGTCTGACCCGCGCAAGCCGCTCACCCGGGTGAAAAGCTCGCCGGGTGAAGTCAGCACGGCCGCGAGCCGGGACACTGAGATCCGCGCCATGGCCGAAGGATTCGATCCGAGCTTGCTCGGGGCGCTCGTCCTCACGGCTGGGCTCGCGTGGGCGCTCGTCGTACTCGGCGTCCGCCGCGACCAGCTCGAGCTTCGCCGGGATCCTCTTTTCGCGGCGATCCACGCCCTGACGGTGCCCGGCGAGGCATTCAATGCGCGCACACCACCGCCGAGGAAAGGAGCACCATGACGACACCTCCGCTTCAGGGAAACGTGTACGAGCGACGGGCCGACCGTTGGATGACCTTCGCAGGCCTGATGATGATCCTCGCAGGGACGCTCGACATCTTCGACGGGATTCGGGGCCTGGGCGCCCAGGACACGGCGTTCGACGCGATCTTCTTCGACAACGACATCGAGGCGTGGGGCTGGTTCTACCTCATCCTCGGCATCATCCTGGTCGCTGCGGGGTTCGCAGTCTTCGCGCGCGCGCGCTGGGCCGTGATCACCGGGATCGCGATCGCCCTCATCGGTGCGACGCTGAACTTCTTCTGGATCTTCGTGTACCCGCTCGCAGCGGCGGTCATCGTGACCCTGAACGTGCTCGTCGTCTACGCGCTGACGATGTACGGACTCCAAGACGAGTAGCGGCGCGCCTCCGGCACGCCCAGTGAGGCGATGAGTCTCGGCGATTCGAACTAACGAGCAGCCTGGTCGACCGGCGCTCGCCTCGTGGACCACACGGTGGTGAAGCACGCCTGAAGCAAGCATCCCAGCCCGAAGACGTCCTTGTCGTGCGTGGCCGGGAACGGCACTCCAGCGGGGGATGGCGCGATCGGCCGCACGCGCCCATGATCCGTACGAGCCCCGATGCCGCCCCTCCAAGCGTCTCGCTCGGCTCCTCGGTTCGCTACGCCCACGCGTGAGTCGGGCCAGGTCGCCGTCCTCTTCCTCGTCTTCCTCGTCGTCATGCTCGGCTCGGCCGCGGTCGCGATCGACGTCGGGTCGTGGTACCGGGCCGACCGGGCGCTTCAGAGCACGTCGGATGCGTCGGCTCTCGCCGCGGCGCAGGCGCTGCCGTACGACACGGCCGGCGCCTCCGCGCTCGCGAGCGAGTATGCGACGAAGAACGGCGGCGGCGTCGATTCGGTCGAGTTCTCGGACGAGGTCGTCGCGAACGACACGGTCGTCGTCACCGGCACCCGGGAAGCTCCCGGCTTCTTCACCAAGCTCTTCGGGGTCGACTCGGTCGAGGTGCACGCCCGCGCCGCCGCGCGGTCCGGCACGCTCTCCGAGGCCCGCTGGGCGGCCCCCTTCGGCGTCGACGAGCAGCACGAGATGCTCCAGTGCGAGCCGCTGCCGTGCTTCGGCGAGGACACGACGCTCGAGCTGGACAAGGTGGGCCCCGGCGCGTTCCGGATCGTCAACATCGACGGGTCGCACGGCGGCACGGGCCCGCCGATCCTCGCCGACTGGATCGAGAACGGGTTCGACGGGTACATGCCGCTCGGGTAGTACTACAGCGACCCCGGCGCGAAGTTCAACTCGAGCCAGGTGCGCGCCGCCCTGGACGCGAGCATCGGCCGGGAGCTGCTCTTCCCCGTCTACCGCAACACGCGCGGGGGCGGGTCGAACTTCGAGTACGAGGTTGTCGGCTGGGCCGGGTTCCTCCTCACCGGCTGGGACGTCCACGGGTCGAAGGACTCGCGGCTGCACGGCCAGTTCACCCAGATCATCTGGGAAGGCATCGCCACCGACTCCGGCGACGCTCCCGATTTCGGCGCGCGCGCCGTGTCGCTGGTCGAGTAGGGCCGTCGGTCGGCGTTTGACTTGACCGCCGCGACGGGTAGGGTAAGCGCGGCACGCGTGCTGGCCGCAGCCGCCTTTCCTCGCCTTGGTGAAATCGCTTCCGACATCGAATGGCTGACGAGAGCCCGATCGTCAGCCAGTACGAGGAGCTTCAGGTCCTCCTGGAGCGGACGGACGGGTCGGGAGTCGTCGACGCCGCCGACCTCCAGGAGGCGCTCGAGCTCCTCGATCTCGATCTCGCCGACGTCGAGGTCCTGCACAAGGAGCTGGAGGACCGCGGCATCGAGGTCGTCGACCGGCGGAAAGAGCCGGCGGCGCCCGTCCCGGGCACGGAGGTGCTCGAGACGACGACCGACGCGCTCCAGCTCTTCCTGCGGGAGATCGGCCGCCACCCGCTCCTCACCGCCGCCGACGAGGTCGAGCTCTCGAAGCGGATCGAGCGAGGCGACATGGAGGCGAAGAAGCGCATGATCGAGTGCAACCTCCGGCTCGTCGTCTCGATCGCCAAGAACTACCGAAACCAGGGCCTCCCCTTCCTCGACCTGATCCAGGAGGGGATGTTCGGGCTCATCCGAGCCGTCGAGAAGTTCGAGTGGCAGCGGGGGCTCAAGTTCTCCACGTACGCGACGTGGTGGATCCGGCAGGCCGTCGCGCGCGCCATCGCCGACAAGGCGCGCACCATCCGGGTGCCCGTCCACGTCGTCGAGCGGATGCAGAAGATGCATCGTGCCGAGCGCCATCTCTGGACGCAGCTGGCCCGCGAGCCGTCGCTCGACGAGATCGCCGACGAGGCAGGCCTCCCCGTCCAGCAGGCGATCGAGGTCCGGGCCGCGGCCCGCGCCTCGACGAGCCTCGACCAGCCGATCGGCGAGCAGGAGGACGCCGTCTTCGGCGACCTGGTCGCGGGCGACGAGCCGCTTCCGGACGAGGTGACGGAGAAGCGTCTCCAGAAGGAGGCTCTCGACCGCGCCCTCGAGTCGCTCCCCGAGCGTGACCGGCGTGTCCTCGAGCTCCGCTACGGCCTCGGCGGCGAGGAGCCGCACACGCTCGAGCACATCGGCCGGCGGCTCGGGATCACGCGCGAGCGCGTCCGTCAGATCGAGATCGAGTCGCTCTCGCGGCTAGCGTCGCTCCGCGAGATCGAGGCGGTCGGCACCCGCTAGCGGCGCCAGCGCGCTGCCGTCGAAGAGGGCGTCGGCCCCCTCCCCCACTCGCGCCAGCACGAGCTCGTAGGCCTCGTCGAGCGCCGCCGGCCGGGCCGCGCGGTGCCCGTCCGAGGCGACGAGGGCGGCGAGGCCCTCCTCGACGAGCCGCCAGCCGAGCGCCTCTTCCTCCTCGCCGTGGCGGCCGAGCAGGCTCGTCGCGTTCACCTGGAGCAGCCAGCCGCGCTCGGCGAAGCCGACGGCGATGCCTGGGTTCGCGAGGACGCTCTCGGCCCGCTCCGGATGGGCGACGACCGGGACGAGCCCCGCGCCCTCGACGTGCTCGCCGAGCAGCCGGGCCGGCTCCGCCGGGCCGCGGAAGGAGATCTCGAGCAGCACCGCTGCGAGCCCGCCGAGCCGGTAGCGGGCCGGATCCTCGTCGAGAAGAGCGGCGCTCGGGGTCAGCTCCCAGCCGAGGCGCAGGTCGATTCCCGCGCGCGCCGCCGGCGCGACCAGCGCGGCGTGGGCAGCACGCACGTCACGCTCCCGGTCCTGCGTCAGAGGGAGCTGCGGCCAGACGTGCGGCGTGGCATAGAGCGCCCGCGTTCCGCGCCGGGCCGCTTCGGCGCAGAGCGCGAGACCCTCCTCGACGCTCTTCGCGCCGTCGTCGCCGGAGGGAACGACGTGCGAGTGGACGTCGACGAAGCGGGCCACGGCCTCAGGCTAGCGACCGGGCCGCGGGCGGCGTCCGAAGCGGCCGCGCTACTCCGCCCGCAGGTACAGGCGGAGATCGGGAGCGACCGCCTGCAGCTCCCGGAGTGCCCGCGCCTCGAGCTGGCGCACCCGCTCGCGCGTCACGCCGAGGTCCGCGCCGACCTCCTCGAGGGTCTTGGGCGGTGCGCCGCCGAGCCCGAAGCGAAGCTCCAGCACGTGGCGCATGCGCTCGTTCAGCGACGCGAGGGCGGTGTGCAGCTCGACACCGCGGAGGAGATCGGCGAGCGCCGCGTCGGGCTGCTCGGAGTTCGTGTCCTCGATCATGTCGCCGTACATCGAGTCCCCGTCGCCGACGGGGGTCTCGAGGCTGACCGGATCCTCGACGAGGTCGAGGAGCTCGCGCACGCGCTTCACCTCGAACCCGCTTTCCTTGGCGAGCTCCTCCGGCAGTGGGTCGCGGTTGAGCTTCTGTGTCAGGACGCGGCGGGCGCGCATCACCCGGCGCACCTGGTCGACGACGTGCACGGGCAGCCGGATCGTCCGGCCCTGGTCGGCGATGGCGCGCGTCACGGCCTGCCGGATCCACCACGTCGCGTACGTGGAGAGCTTGAAGCCCATCCGGTAGTCGAACTTCTCGACCGCGCGGATGAGGCCGAGGTTGCCCTCCTGGATCAGGTCGAGGAGCGGGACGCCGGAGTTGACGTAGTTCCGCGTGATCGACATGACGAGGCGCAGGTTGCACTCGATGAGCCGCCGTTTCGCCCACTCGTCGCCCTCGTCCTTGCGGCGCGCGAGGTCGCGCTCCTCGGCCGGGGTGAGGAGCGGCCCGTCGCCGATCTGCCGCACGTAGAGCTTGAGGGGATCCTGCGTCGGGGCCGGCGCGTCGAGCTCGACGACGTCGGCGGTTTCCTCCTCGTCCTCCGGCGCAGCGGCCTCCGCCGCGGGATCGCCGACGAGCTCGAGGCGCGGTTCGTCGGCCTCGACGGGCTGGGGCTCGTGGGGGACTTCCGCAGACGAGTGCTCCACGTCACGCGTATCGGCGGTGCCCGATGGCGCCTTGAGCGGGAGCACACCGGTTAGGGGGATGCGCAGGCGTGGAAGAAAGCCGACGGTGATACTGTCTAGGTTCGTGGTGGCCTCTGCGGCCGCTCCGGGCCACACCGTCCGGGAGTGTTCCTAGGATCGAGGTCTAGACGACGACTTGTGCGGGATCGCGGGATATAGCCTGAGCGCCGACTCGACGGTCGACGGGACGCTGGCGGCCCAGACGCTGCTGGCGGCCATCTCCGAGCGAGGGTCGGACGCCGTCGGCTATGCCTACCGCGGCCCCGACGTCGCTCTCGCCGTCCACAAGCAGCGCGGCGGCGCGAGCGAGTTGCTCGACACGCTGACCGTGCCGGCCGGCGCGTGCGAGGTGCTCGTCCACGTGCGCGACTACACGAAGGGCCATCCGAGCCTGATGGCGAACAACCACCCGATCCGGCACGGCTCGGTCGTCGGGATCCACAACGGGATCATCGTCAACGACGACGACGTCCTCGCGCGGCACGGCGTCGAACGCGCCGAGCCCGGCATGACCGTCGACTCGGAAGCGATCTTCGCGCTTGCGGAGATGTCCGGGAGCCGTGCATCGGCCCTCGAGGAGCTTCGCGGCTCGATGGCGGCCGCCTGGATGGACGAGCGGGAAGCCGGCGTCGTCCGCCTAGCGCGGGGCATCGGGAGGCCGCTCTGGATCGGCGAGGGCGCCGCGGAGCTCTTCTTCGCCTCGACGCGCAGGGCGCTGCAGCTCTTCGAGCGTTACACGGGCGTGCGGCTGCGGCTGCGGGAGGTCGGCGAGGGCACGGTCTACGCGCTCGCCGGGGGGCGCACGGTCGCGACCGCCTCGTTCGAGCCCGACCGCTCGTT
>JAICGP010000059.1 GCA_025923055.1 Thermoleophilia bacterium | reverse complement strand
TTGCTCCGAGAGCTAGGTGCTGCGGCGCGGACGTTTCCGAAGGCCTAGGGCTAGGCCGGCGAACGGCGCCCGCGGCCCGGCCACCGCAGCCGGCGGCGCCGCCCGCCGTCGCCGACCACCGAGACGACGGTCTGCGCGAGGTGGGGGCAGCCGGTCGAGGGGAACGCATCCCGCCGGTGCCGGTGGAGCACGAGGAACAGGTCCCCGGGCGGCGCGTCCCGGTAGAGGCGGCCGAGGCGCAGGTGGTCGATCGCGGCGAGCGTCGGCGTGTAGATCGCGTCGTGCCAGTTCGCCGCGATCTCGGCGTTCTCGAGCACGCGTCCGCGGTCCCGCATCATGTGGTAGCCGTGCACCTGGATGTTCTCCAGCAGCTCGAGGTAGTGCGCGGGCCGGCTTACCGAGACGCGCACCCCGGGGCGCGCCTCGGCGAGCCCGCTGTCCTCGAGGAAGATCCGCTCGAGCTCCCGGAGGACGACCTCGAGCATGTCCGCCCCGGCCGGAAGAGGGACGCGGGCGATGAGCTCGGTCACGTCGGCGTCGATCATCTCTGCGCCTCCGCGTCGCGCGAGGGCGGCGCGATGGTGACCGTCGATCACGAAGTACGTCTCACCGAGCTTGACCGCGACGATCGGAGGGAAGGCGCCGTCGGCGAACGCGCTCCTGAGCGAGCGCATCCGGTCGCGGCTGAAGGCGTGAAGCGGGCGGAAGTCGCGGGTGAACGAGCTGGCGCGGCCGTCCGTGCCGACGAGCGCGTCGAGCGGGATCTCGCGGACGCCCAGGTACCGGCGCCCGAAGGGCTTCAGTCGCCGCTCGACCTCGTCGAGCTCGAGCAGGCGGTCGCCCCGGCGGGCCCTCAGTCCCTTCATCTCCGGGTCAATCGTACAACCGGTGGAGCCGCCGGCCGCCCGTCCTGGTGAGGCCCCACCGGCTCGCACCATGAGCAAGACACGACCAAACGCGCCAACCGCTGGTTCGCGACCGCGCGGTCCCCGGTCATGACGCGGGTAACCTGATCCGCATCCGGGAGCTGCGCTGACCGCTCCGGCGATCGCACCGGAGGTCAAGCGGCTGGGTCTCGTTCGACGCACGGAGGTGCTTCGCAATGGCCGAGAGGAAACCTGCGAAGAAGGACACGCGGAAGTCCGCCAAGGGCACCACCACGAGCGACAAGGAGTCCAAGGGATTCACGGCCGAGGAACGAGCCGCGATGAAGGAGCGCGCCCACGAGCTCAAGTCGGAAGCGCGCCGCGGCCCGCGGGCGAAGAAGAAGGCGGACGGGGAAAGCGACGTGCTCGCCAAGATCGCCGAGATGAAGGGATCGGATCGCGCCATGGCCGAGCGCCTCCATGCGATCGTCAAGGCCAGCGCGCCGGCCCTCTCGCCGAAGACCTGGTACGGGATGCCCGCGTACGCCAAGGACGGCAAGGTCGTCTGCTACTTCCAAAGCGCGCAGAAGTTCAAATCCAGGTACGCGACGTTCGGCTTCAACGACACGGCGAACCTCGACGAAGGCGCTATGTGGCCGACCTCCTTCGCGCTGAAGGAGTTGACTCCCGCCGAAGAGGCGAGGATCGGCGCGCTCGTGAAGAAGGCGGTGAGCTGAGGACCGACTCGCCCACTGTTCCGCGCGTTGGCGACAGCCACGATCTGTCCCACGTCGCACGGCACGCGCGAGAACAACGAGCCTGAGGTACTCGACGGGCCGGCGACCGCGATCCTCGTCGAGGCCCTCATCGCGGAGCGGCTCGACTCGTTTGACAATGGGAAGATACCTTCCTATTGTTCTGTCGATGCCGCGGCGCAAGGCTGGAGCCCTCCTTCCTCTCGAGAACGAGATCCTCGGGGTGGCGCTGACCATGCTCCGTTCCGGACACGCCACCTTCCACGGATTCGGTCTCGCCCAGACCATGCGGGAACGGACTGGATCACGCTCGCTGACGGCGCACGGAACCCTCTACAAGGCTTTGGGCCGGCTCGAGGAGTTCGGCCTCCTCACCTCGCGGTGGGAGGACGCGGCGGCCGCTGAAGGACGGCCGCGCCGGCGCCTCTACACGCTCACGGCAGAGGGAGCGCGCGTGGCCGAAGGCACCCTCGCCCACAAGGCCGTTGCGCCTCTCTCACGCGTCGCCTCGAGGCCCGCATGACACCGGAGCGCATGGCCGAGCTGGTGGCGCGCTGGGTGCGGTTCTACACGCGGGATTTGCCCACGCCGATCGCGCAGCGTCGCATCGACGAGATCGACGCCGATCTCCACGACCACATCGCACACGAACGGGCCAACCGCGCCGGCGACCGGCGCATCGCCCTCGGCATCGCTTCCCGGATGGTCCGTGGCCTCGGCGCCGACGCTTCGTGGCGCGGGCGCCACGCGAAGGCGGCCGCCGATCCCCCGACCAGGGAGGAAACGATGAAGATCAGCAAGACCGTCTATCGATCGGCGCTTCGCGTCGCCCTCGGCGTGGCGCTGTTCCTGTCGCTGCCGTTCGTGGGGATGCTGATCAGCGACGACGTGGTCTGGAGTCTGGCGGACTTCGTTGCCGCCGGCGTCCTGCTGACGGTGATCGGCGTCGTGCTCGAGCTGGCGCTGCGGAGGGCAGGGAACCTTCCCACCGCGTTCGGCATCGCCGCCCTCGGCGTCGCCGCGGCCTCGTTCGGGGAGGCCGATGACGCCCCCGGCCTCGTCCTCCTGGGGATCCTGCTCGTCGTCAGCGGGGGTGCGCTCGGCGTGAGGACCGCTCAGCACAGCAGATAGGTTCGGCCGGTCCGACGCACGTCGTCGGCTAGCTCTCGCGCGGGCCCACGAGCCGCCAGGTCTCGACCGCGCCCTTGCCCTTCACGTCGACGAGCCCCAACGGCTCCGCCACGAAGTCGTCGCGCAGGAGCTCCCACGTCGAGCGAGTGATCTGGATGGCGTCGGGTGTCCCGTGGGACTCCATCCTGCTCGCCATGTTCACCGTGTCGCCCCACAGGTCGTAGAGGAAGCGGCGGCGCCCGATCACGCCGGCCACGACCGGCCCGGAGCTGATGCCGATGCGAAGGCGCAGGTCGTGCTCGGTGCCTTCGGGAAGGCAGTCCTTCGCGCGCTCGCGCATCTCGAGCGCGACCCCTGCCAGCGCCTGGGCGTGATCCGGCCGCTGCCTGGGGACGCCCGCCGCGACCATGTAGCAGTCGCCGATCGTCTTGATCTTCTCGACGTCGTGGCGGTCGACGAGCTCGTCGAAGCTCGTGAAGAGCCGATCGAGGACCTCGACCACCTCGCGCGCGTCGAGTCGGCTCGAGAACGGGGTGAAGTCGACGACGTCCGCGAACAGGATGCTCGCGTCGTCGAAGTGGTCGGCGATCGAGTTCGGATCCGACTGGAGGCGGCGGGCGACCTCGGCCGGGAGCACGTTGAGCAGGAGCGTCTCGACGCGCGCCTGCGCGGTGTCCCGTCCTCGCGCGAATGTGACGAGCAACAAGATCGCCACGAACGAGACAAGAACGATGTTGAGCACGTCGAAGGTGCGGACGAAGCCCTCGGGCAGGTCGGCGGCGCTCGGCCGAACGACTTCGGAGAGAGCGAGCGCGAGGACGATCGTGCCGACGAAAGCCGCGAACCACGGCCACGCGCGGCCGGGACGGTCGAAGGCGACCGCCCCGAGCGGCGCGAGCAGCGACCACATGAGCACCGAGCTCGACTCGTCGAGACCGCCGACCAGGATGGTCCCCAGCGCGGGCGCGACGAGGATCAGGAGGAACTGCGCCGTGCGGAGGAAGGCGAAGCTGCGGGTTCGCGCGAAGACGGCGAGGCTGATCGCCGACCCGGTGACGTATGCCCACGGCGTGAGCGCGACGCCGTGCTCACCGAAGGCCCAGTACAGGCAGCCCCAGACCACGGCGACCGGAAGGATGAGGAGCGCCACGCCGACGAGGAGTCGCTTCCGGAAGCGCTCGTCGGCCGAGTCGCCCGGATCCGCCCCGATGGAGAGGACCCGATCGCCAAACCTCGCCGTCACCATCGTCGCCATTCTGGGCCGAAACGCTCCGAGCGGCTGCCAGAGCGCACACGCCTGACGCCTGTCGCGGGCGGCGTCTCGAACGTCGAGCCGTCAGCTTCGGGGTGACGCGCTCGCGGCGTCTGGAGCCGCCGGCCGGCGTCGTCGCAACACCTGCAGACGGTCCGCCGCCGGCTGTGCAGGCTAGGGGGTGTAGAGCTCGGCGCTCGCGACCGGCTCGGCGGAGCACTGCTTGGGAGTGCAGAAGGCGAGCCTCTCGCCGCCGACGCTGAGGACCCGGCCGTCGGGAACCAGGGCGACGGCGGAGCCCCCGACGAGGGGATACGCCCTCGGGCCGGTCGCAGTCCACGTGCCGGTAGCGGGAGAGTAGACGTCGCCCGCAGAGCCGCCGCCGGCGACGAGCACGCGTCCGTCCCGTAGGAGCACGGCCTCGGGGCCGTGGTAGTCGGTCATGCTGCCGGTCGACGTCCACGACCCCGAGGCCGGATCGTAGAGCTCGGCGGACAGGGTCGCGCTCGGGTTTCCCCCGCCGGCGACCAGCACGCGGCCGTCTCCGAGCCGCGTCGCGCTCGCGTGCTCGCGACCGATCGTCATGGGCGCGACGCGCTTCCAGCGTCCGCGGGTCGGATCGTAGAGCTCCGCGTCTCGGAGCCAGCCGCTCGAATTGGAGCCTCCCGCCACCAGGACGGTCCCGTCGGCCAGCAGCGTCGCGACGTGATTCACGCGCCGCGTGCGGAGGCTGCCCGTCGGCGTCCAGCGGCCGCTCGCCGGGTCGTACAGCTCCGCGCTCGCCTGCACGCCGGTCCCGTCGGCGGAAAGACCGCCGACGACGAGCACCCGTCCGTCACGGAGGAGGGTGCCGGTGAACGAGATCCGGCCGATGCTCATGCTGCCGGTTCGCGTCCAGCTGTCTGTCGCGGGGTCGTACAAGTGGGCGCCGGAGCTGTACCGACCGCCGCCGGCGATCAGCACGCGGCCGCCCGTGAGGCGCACGGCGAGGTGCCCCCAGTGCGACTCCTTCAGCGTGCCGGCTGGTCTCCAGGCGCCCGTCGCCGGGTCGTACAGCTCGGTGGTGAGCTCGTCGACCCCGCCGACGACGAGGACACGGCCGTCGACGAGCGGCGTCGCGGTCAAGTGTGCGCGCGGCGTCGCCATATCCGCCGTCGCCGTCCAGCCGCCCGCGGCGGTGCTCGCAGACAGAGCCACCGGAGCGGACGCAATCGCGAGCACCGTGCAGATAGCGGACGCCGCGGCCTTCGTGCTCACAGAGAAGCCCCTCTTCTCGCCTCGATGACGAGGCGAGGGTACGCAGCAAACGTTACATCCGTCTTACGAGACCCTTAAACGATCGGGAACGAGCCGGGTCTGCAAGTTGGCGCTCGGGTTGCTCCGGTCGTAGAGGAGACGCTGTTCGGGGGCGACTGCTACGGTGGACCTCTGGACGGACCACAAGCCGGGGAAGGGTGGTTCGTGTCCGTCTCGCAGAACAGGCGCGTGCGAGCCGCCCGCTTCAGGGCGGCATGACGCGAGGCGCGGCCTGCCGGTTCGAACGGCGGCCGGCGGTGATTTCTCCGTGTCCGATGCACGACGACAGAAGGAGGACAGCATGAGAGTCTTGGTCGTGGGCGCGAGCGGTGCGATCGGCATGCGACTCGTCCCCCAACTGAGCGAGCATGGCCACGAGGTGGTCGGCTCGTACCACTCACCTGCAGGCGCGGAACGGCTGAGCGCCCTCGGCGCCGAGCCGATCAAGCTCGACGCGCTCGACGAACGTGCCGTTCGTGAGGCCGTCGCCGACGCCGAACCGGACGCGATCGTCCATCAGGCGACCGCGCTGGGGGATGTGAGCTTCTCCAGGAACCTGGATCGCAGCTTCACGGAGACGAACCGCCTCCGGACCGAAGGCACCGACGCACTCCTGGCCGCGGCGCGCGAGCGAGGCGTACCTCGGTTCATCGCCCAGAGCTTCGCGAACTTCCGCTATGCGCGCGAGGGCGGGCCGGTCAAGACGGAGGACGACTCGCTCGACCCGACTCCCGTCGCGACGATGCGCGAGACCGCCGCGGCGCTGCGGTACCTCGAGGAGGCGGTCACCGACGCCGGCGGAATCGTGCTTCGCTACGGCGCCTTCTACGGCGCCCCCAACGACGGGCTGATCGAGCCGGTTCGCAAGCGACAGTTTCCGATCGTCGGCGACGGCGGCGGCGTCTCCTCGTTCGTCCACCTCGAGGACGCGGCTGCAGCGACCGTGCTCGCGCTCGAGCACGACGGCCCGGCGATCTACAACATCGTCGACGACGAGCCCGCCCCGGTGCGCGAGTGGCTCCCGGTGCTCGCGGACGCGCTCGGAGCAAAGCCGCCACGCCGCTTCCCACGCTGGCTCGCGCGGCTGTTCGGCGGCGGAGCCGCGGTGATGCTCGGAACCGAGGCCCGCGGCGCCTCCAACGCGAGGGCGAAGCGCGAGCTCGGCTGGGCACTGCGCTACCCCACCTGGCGGCAGGGCTTCGCCGAGGTATACGCGAACGGGGCCGTACCGCGCGAGCCGGTGGCGGCCAGCGCCGGGCGGCGCGCTTCCTGACCCCACGAGCGGCGGCCGGGAGCGGTGGTGCTCCCGGCCGGCCGCCGGCCGTCAGCACGTCTGGTTCTCGAGCGTGACGGTGCTCGTCGCCGAGCGGTTGCCCGCGCTGTCGATCGCCTGGACGGTGAACGTGTTCGACGTATGCGTGCCGTACGTGATCCACCTGTCGATGCCGGTCTGGACGCCGTCGAAGACGCTGTTCACGCGCACCTCGTAGCTGATCGCGTACTGCGGGTCGACGTCGTCGACCGACTCCTCCCAGAAGAGCCATGTCTCACAGCCGAAGTCCCACGCGGTGAGGTTGCCCGGCGCCGACGGTCCGGTCGTGTCGGTGCTCGCGAGCGTGGTCGCGGTCACTGCAGCGCTCGGCGCCGACGCGTTCTTCGACGGGTCGACCGCGACGATCGTGAACGAGCACGAGATCGCGGCGGCGAGGCGCAGCACCGTCACGGCCCGCTCGCCGGTCCACAGGAGCCGGTCGGCGCTCACGAGGGCGCCGTTCGCGAAGACGCGGTAGCTGCAGCAGGTGTGATCGTCGTCGGCCACCGGACCCCACGCGAGGCCGACCGTCGACGAGCTCGTGCCCGTCACGGAGACGACGGGCGCGTCCGGCGGCCTCGTGTCGACGGGGAGCGTGACCGTCACGGGGTTGCTCTTCGCAGACTGTCGGCCCCTGGCGTCGCCCGTCCACATGACGAACGAGTACGTCCTGCCGGGAACCATGTCGCGCGTCCACGTGTAGCTCGTCTGCGTCTGCGGGACGCCGGCCCTGTACCCGAAGCTCGCCTCGATCACGTAGGTGAAGCTGCCCGAGTTCAGCGCCGCGTCCCAGGCCAGGGTGACGCTGTGCGGTGTGATCGCAGCTACGCGAAGGTTCTTGGGGCCGTCGAGCGGCCCACGGTGGGGGCCCGGCGCGGCAGAGGGGCCGCGAGCAGGACAGCGACGAGCGCGGCTGCGGCGACCGCTCCGCAGCGGGCGGACAGACGACGGGTCATTCCGTTCCTCCTCCGATCGGACGCATGCGCGCCGGTACGACGTGTCGCCCCTAGACGGGCTGCCGGCGGGAGCGGATTGCGGAGGCGAGGATCGGCCGGACGTCCCACCGGCTGACGGCGGGCGTCCGGCGCCGCTCGACGGCCGTTCGGCTCAGTTGAGCGAGCAGTCGCACGGGGCCTCGCCCCGCCGCGCGCGCTCAGTGCCGCGAGCGCCCAGGCGAAGACGAACGCCAGCGCATCGATGTCGCAGTCGGACAGCACGGGATCGCCGAGCTCCGGCCAGCCGTCGCCCATGAGATCTCGAGCAGGTTCGTCGCGTGGCCGGGCCGCCGGTCACGACGGCTCGGCTGCAGGCTGGTCGCCGCGGACTCGCAGCACGCCGACCGCGGCGATCACCAGATACCCGATCGCGGCCGCACGCGGCGCCACGACGGCGAGCGCGATCGCGGCAGCGAAGAGGCCGATGTTCGGCGTCGTCGCGAGCAGGATCGCCTTGACCTCCTCGTCGCTCACCTCGGGCTTGAGCAGCTCGCGGTCGCGCGCCACCGCCCCCCACAGAGCACCGAACACGAGCGCGATCACCAGGAGCGAGAGGCCGTAGAAGATCGCCGCGGCCCGCTCGGCGCTCTGGTCCCGGATTGCGTAAGGCGACGAGCCCGGTCGGGAAGGGCAGGAACGAGACGGCCATCAGGACGAGCAGGTTGATACGCATGACACGGTCGTTCACGTAGCGCAGGCGCCGAAAGACCCCGTGATGGGCGAGCCAGACGCCCCCGATCGTGAGGAAGCTCGTCGCGTACCCGAGGTACGACGGCCACTCGTGGGCGATGCCGCTCCACAGGTCGTCGAACGCCTCCTCCGGGACGCCGATCTCGAGAACGAGGAGCGTGATCGCGATCGCGAACACGCCGTCGCTGAAGGCCTCGATCCGGCCGGTCTCCCAGCGGTTCGCCACGAGCGCGAAGTTCGACGCTCGACCGGCGCGTCCTGTTACTCGGCGGGCTCGGGTTACGGGTGCAGCTTGATCGTGCTCGAGAAGCCCAGCCCGAGGGGCTGCTGGAGCGACACGTGCAGGAACCCGAGGTGCTCCAGCTCCTGCGCGCGGGCGAGCGGCCCCGCATCGATCGGGCGCAGGCCTCCGTCGGAGACGAGCCGTGACACCTTCTCCTTCGCCTCCGCGTCGTCACCGGCCAGTAGGACGTCGAGCTGCTGACCGGCGACCTCCCTTTCGACGAGCGTCTTGGCAAAGGTCGTGTTGAAGGCCTTCACGACCTGCGTTCCCTCGGGCACCAGCTGCTGGAGCTCCTCCGCGGACGACGTTCCGGGCGCCGTAGCGAGACGGTCCCACGTCTCCGTGTTCACCGGGTTGGAGATGTCGACGACGACCTTGCCGGCAAGCCTGTCCGTGTAGTCGCGGACGGCGTCCTTGTTCCCGGGGTAGTAGACGGCGAGTACGACGACCTCGCCGCCGAAAGGGCTCCCGCGCTCGAGCGCGGTCGCGCGGTCGCCCAGCTCCTCGGCGAGCCCCTGCGCCTCGGCAGGGTCGCGGTCGACGATCTCGACGTCGTGACCGCCGGCCACCGCGCGCGTGCCGATGGCCCGGCCCATGTTGCCTGCCCCGACGATGGTGACCTTCATCCTTCACTCCTCCTCAGGCTGCTGCAGCATCCCTTCCCGGTCTTCCCCGAATGTCGCGGTCGCATGCGGCGGCGGCGCGAGCCCGACCCGCCCGTGAGGCGACCGTGCCGTACCGACGCCCCGGGCCACGCGGGCCCGGGGCGTCGGCCACCGGTCTAGGCGGATACGGGGGTGGGCTTCGCCTCGGACCGAGCCTCGGGCTCCGAGACGTCGAAGCGAGGCAGCCACTGGAGCCAGCTCGGCAGGTACCAGTTCCACTCTCCGAGCAGCTTCATCGAGGCGGGGAGGAGCACGCCCCGGACGATCGTCGCGTCGATGAGGATCGCCGTGGCGAGGCCGACGCCGAACTGCTTGAAGAACAGCATCGAGAGCGTCGCGAAGATCGCGAACACGAAGACCATCACGATCGCGGCGCTCGTGACGACGCCTGCCGTCGACCTGATCCCGTAGGCGATGGCCTCGTCGCTGCCGGCTCCGCGGCCAACCGCCTCGCGGATGCGGCTGAGGATGAACACGTGGTAGTCCATCGAGAGCCCGAACAGGATCACGAAGAGAAGCAGCGGGATCTCCGGGGAGATCCCCTCGGTCGAGCTGAACCCGAGGAAGTCCTTGCCGATGCCGTGCTGGAAGACGAGCACGAGCACGCCGTACGCGGCGGCCACCGACAGGAGGTTCAGCACGATCGCCTTCGCCGCCACCACGAGCGAGCGGAAAGCGACCAGCATGAGGACGAACGCGAGCAGGAGCACGAACGCGAACACGAGGGGCAGCTTCGACTTGATCTCGTCCGTGGAATCCGTCCACCGCGCCGTGAGACCCGTCACACCGGTCTCCGCATCCGGCAGCGCGCCCACGGTCGCGGGGACGATGTCGTCCCGCAACGCCGCGAGAGAGGCGTCGGAGAGCGCGTCCTCCCCGTTTCCCTCCATCGGCACCGTGATGTTCGCGACGGTCGCGTCCTGATTGACGTCCACGGTGATCGGCTCGTGCATGCGGCCGCTCGCGAGCGCACGCTCTTCGAGCTCCTGAATCGCCGCCTGTACGTCCGGCGCATCCACGTCGGGCGCCTTGACGACCACGTTGGCCGGAAGGGCCGTGCCTGGAAACGCCTCCTGCATGCGGATGTAGGTCTGGACCGCGGGGAGCGAGCCCGGGTATGTGTCCGGGCTCGGGCTGGCCATGCGAAGCTGGAAGGCGGGGATCGCAAGGGCAACGAGCAGACCGCCGGCGAGGATCGCCGGCACGACCGGGCGTCGAATGACCCAGTCGACGATCGAGCCCCAGAACCGGCCCTGGCCGTCATCGCGTCGCAGCCGGTGGACGAGCGGCACGCGCAGCCGGTCGACGTTGTCGCCGAGCCTGGAGAGCAAGGCCGGAAGGACCGTCAACGATCCGAGGACGGCAATCGCGACGACGGCGATCGTCGCCATCGCGATCGAGGCGAAGGTCTGGTTACCGGTCAGGAGCATGCCGGCCATCGCCGTCATGACGATCAGGCCGGAGACGAGCACCGAGCGGCCGGACGTCGCGGCGGCGGCCTCGACTGCAGCCCGCCGGCTGCGGCCCGCCGCGCGCTCCTCCCGCTCCCGCCGCAGGTAGAACATCGAGTAGTCGACGCCGACGGCGAGCCCGATCAGAAGTACGACTGCGGGGGCTTGCATCGCCATCGGCAGGAAGTGGCTGGAGAGGGCGACCAGCCCGAACGTCGCGAACACGGCGGTCAGCGCCAGGAGCAGCGGGATCCCCGCAGCGACGAGAGCACCGAACGCGATCACGAGGATGATCAGCGTGATCGGAAGAGAGAGCTGGCCGGCCTTCTCGAGGTCGTCGGCATACGCCGTCTCGACTGCGTCGACCGCGCTCGCCTCTCCGAACTGCCCGATGAAGAACTCGGGATGCGCTTGCTGAGCCACGGCGACTCGGTCGAGGACCGGGCCGATCTTGTCCGCCGCGTCGTCGGGGTCGCCGCGGATTTCGAACTCGACGAGCGCCGCACGCTCGTCCGGCGCGATCTGGCTCGCGTTCTCCGGGTCGAGCGGCGAGCGCACATCCTGCACCGCTCCCAGCGTCTCGATCCGTGCGACGACGTCGTCGATCACCTCGGCGAACGCCTGATCGCTCACACGCAGCGAATCGCTCTGGATCAGGACGCTTTCGCCCGCGGGCTGCTCGAAGCCCTCGTCGAGGACCCTGTCCATCCGACCGGACTCGCCCGGCCCGGGCTCGTTCGCGTCGATCGTCTTCGTGCCGGCCACGCCGCCGAGGGCGAAGACCACGAGGACGAACGCGAGCCAGCCGAACGTCGCGGTCTTCCAGTGGTCGGCGCTCCAGCGACCCATGCGCGCCGCCAGGTTGTGGGACTTCGTAGGGGACATGGCTTTCCTCCTTGCGGTCGAGAGATTGCGCCCTCGACGCTAGGGCGGCGGCCGCCCGCTGACGTCGTCGCGAGGCCGGATTCGAGGTCGAACCGCCCGACGATCTCCAGTCCTACTCAGGTAGGAGGCGCGTCGTCGGACGGTGCGGTACGTTCAGCGCATGAGCCGGAGGACGATCGAAGAGGTCGCGCGCGAGTACTGGTTCGAGCTGCTCATCGGTGCTCTGGCGGTCGCCGCCATGCTCCAGCTCGTCGTCGGAAGAAACTCCCCCGGCGCACCGACTACCTCGCTGTGGTTCTCCCTACCCGCCGTGGCGGTCATCGTGCTTCCGCTGTTCCTCCGGAGACGCTTCCCGTTCGCCGCGCCGGCCTCCTACTGGCTGCTGGCCACGGCGCTCACGTTCGTCGACGGGGTGCTGGTCCCGTCCCTCGAGAGCCTGTTCCCCGTCGGGTTGGCATCCGCCTTCCTGCTCGGGAACCTGCGCGACGGCAGGCAGGCATGGACCGGACTGGCGATCGTGCTCGGAGGCATTACGACGGTCATCTACAACATCCCGGGGCATGCCAACGCCGAGCTCCTCATCATCCCCGTCGACTTCGCGATCAGCTGGGCCGCCGGCTTCGCGCTCCGCGCGCGTGCCGAGAAGGCCGAGGCGGCGGAGAGCCGCGCAACCCAGGCCGAGCGAGAGCGTGACGCCGCAGCCCGCGTCGCCGTCGCCGAGGAGCGCGCACGGATCGCACGCGAGCTCCACGACATCGTCGCGCACGCGGTCAGCGTGATGGTGCTCCAGGTCGGCGCCGTCCGGCACAGGCTTCCTGCCGCACAGGACGAGGACCGCGAGGCGCTCAGAGGGGTCGAGCGGGCGGGCCGCACGGCGCTGGCCGAGATGCGCCGCCTCCTGGCGGCCATGCGGCGAGACGGTGACGAGGTCGAGTTCACGCCGCAGCCCGGTATGGACGGCCTCGACGTCCTGCTGCAAGAAGTAGGTCGCGCCGGCCTGCCCGTCGAGCTGCACGTGGACGGGGAGCCGTTCGCGCTTCCGCGAGGCATCGACCTCTCTGCCTACCGCATCGTTCAGGAAGGCCTGACCAACGCCCTCAAGCATGCGCGCGCCACCGTCGCGGACGTGACGGTCCGCTACCGGCCGGACCAGGTCGAGATCGAGGTGCGGGACGACGGTCTCGGCAGCGCCACCACCGACGGCCTCGGGCACGGCCTCGTCGGCATCCGGGAGCGCGTCAAGATCTACGGGGGCGAGATGAGATTCGGAACCGCGAGCGAAGGTGGCTTCGTCCTCAGCACCCGCCTCCCGGTCGGCGACGAGGGACGATGACGATTCGCGTGCTCGTGGCCGACGACCAGGCGATGGTTCGCGCCGGCTTCCGCATGCTGCTCGCGGGCGAGGAGGACATCGAGGTCGTGGCCGAGGCGAGCAACGGGCTCGAGGCGGTCGACAAGGCCGCCCGGTTTCGTCCCGGCGTCATCCTGATGGACATCCGCATGCCCGAGCTCGACGGGCTGCAGGCGACGCGACGGATCCTCGCCGGCGACGCCGACGC
>JAICGP010000058.1 GCA_025923055.1 Thermoleophilia bacterium | reverse complement strand
GCCGCGACGTGCGAGCTCGAGGCAGGTCTCGACCTCGGCCTTCGTGTAGACGAACGAGCCGATGACCGACTTCTGCGCGCGGAAGAACGGGATGATGTCGAAGGGGACGACCTCGCCCGCGTGGCCGCCGCAGATGACGAGCCGTCCGTCCTTCGAGAGCGAGTCGAGTCCCTTCTGGAAGAGGTCGCCGCCGCAGTGCTCGTAGACGAGGTCGACGCCGCGCTCGTCGGTGAGCCGCATCACCTCCTGCACGAGGTCCTGCTTCGTGTAGTTGACCCCGGCGTCCATCCCGAGCTCGCTCGCCCGCGCCAGCTTCTCGTCGCTGGACGAGTTCCCGATCACGTACGCGCCGGCCATGTGCGCGAGCTGGACGGCCGCGGAGCCGATGCCGCTGCCGACCGAGTTCACGAGGACCGTCTCGCCGGGGCGGAGGCCGCCGCGCGTGAAGAGCATGTGCCAGGCCGTCGCGAACGCGATCTGGACGACCGCCGCCTCGACGTCCGACAGCTCCTCCGGGACGCGGATGAGCTGCGACGCCGAGCAGGCGAGCCGCTCGGCATAGCCTCCCGAGTGGACGAAGCTGATGAAGCCGGCGTCCACGCAGAGGGACTCGCGCCCGGTCGTGCAGAAGCGGCACTCGCCGCAGGTGTCCATGAGGTTGGGCATGACGCGGTCGCCGACCTGCCAGCCTTCGACGCCCTCGCCGACCTCTGCGATCCGGCCCACGACCTCGAGGCCGAGCACGTGCGGCGGGTCGATCGGGAAGCGCGAGACGCCCTCGCGGACGTCGACGTCGAGATGGTTGAGGGCGCAGGCGGCGATGTCGATCGTCACCTCTCCGGCGCCCGGCGTCGGGTCTTCTAGCTCCTCGAGCCGGAGGACGTCCGAGCTTCCGAACTCGTGGAACACAACGGCCTTCACGAGCCTCCTCCTTGCGCGGCGGACGAGATCCATGTTTATGTCTGACTTCGGCAACAATGTCAACTTCGATGACGCTCGCGACGGCCCGCTCCCTCCTCTTCGCGCCCGGCAACGACGAGCGCAAGCTCGAGAACGCGCTCGCCACCGGAGCCGACGCCGTCGTCGCCGACCTCGAGGACGCCGTCCCCGCCGGCCAGAAGGAGACGGCCCGGACGGTGACAGGCCGCGTCCTCGCGGACGCCGCGGGCGGCAGCCTCCTCGCCGTGCGGGTCAACGCGCCGGCGACGGAGGAGTGGGAGGCCGACCTCGAGGCGATCGCCGGGCTCGAGCTCGACGCGCTCGTGCTGCCGAAGGCGACCCCCGAAACCGTCGCAGCGCTCGGGACCATCGGCCCGGCCGTCGTCGCGATCGTGGAGACGGCGCTCGGGCTCCGGCAGGCCTACGAGACCGCGCGCGCGGAGCGCGTCGCGGCGCTCGTCCTCGGCGCCGTCGACCTCGGCGCCGAGCTCGGGCTCGAGGCGCGCACCGACGGCCAGGAGGTCCTCTACGCCCGCTCCCACCTCGTCGTCGAGTCGGCCGCCGCCGGGATCAGGAGCCCGTTCGACCTCGTGCACGTGGACACGCGCGACGACGAGGGGCTCGAGGCCGAGGCGCGCCTCGCGCGGTCGCTCGGTTTTCGCGGGAAAGCGTGCATCCATCCCGCCCAGGTCGAGATCGTGAACCGCGTCTTCTCGTCGACTCGGGAGGAGGTCGATCGGGCGAGGCGGGTCGTGGACGCCTACGAGCGCGCCCTCGCGGAGGGGCGCGGCGCCGTCGCGCTCGACGGCGAGATGATCGACCTCCCGGTCGTCGAGCGGGCGAGACGGATCCTGGCCGAGACCGAAAGGAGCGTTTCCCCATGACGACCGAGCACGTCGCCGCACCGAAGGCGTGGCGCGGACGGTTCTACGAGGACTTCGACGTCGGCGACGTCTTCCACAGCCGCTTCGGGCGGACGATCACCGAGACCGACAACGTCTGGTTCACCTGCCTGACCATGAACACGAACCAGGTGCACTTCAACACGGAGTTCGCCGGGCGGTCGCGCTTCGGCCGGCCTCTCGTGAACAGCACCCTCACCCTCGCCCTCGTCACCGGCATGACCGTTCCGGACACGAGCGAGAACGCCGCCGCGAACCTCGCGTGGACGGACATCAAGCTGCCGAATCCCGTCTTCGCGGGCGACACGATCTGGGCGGAGAGCGAGATCACCGACCTGCGCGAGTCGGCCTCGAACCCCAGCGTCGGCATCGTCACGATGCGCTCGCGCGGGGTGAACCAGCGGCGCGAGGTCGTGATCGAGTTCCAGCGGACGTTCATGGTCTACAAGCGCGACGCCGCCGAGGTCGAGGACGCGTTCCCCGGCACCGACGCGGACTGGACGGTGTGAGATGACGGCCGCACAGAAGATCGCCGAGTGGACGACCGAGCTGGAGCTGGACGACATTCCGCAGGAGGTCGCCGAGGCCGCGAAGCTCCACCTCCTCGACACGCTCGGATGCGGGCTCGCCGCCGCAGCCCTCGGCGTGGCGACGGAGGGGCGAGAGGCGATGACCGAGCTCGGAGGCCACGACCAGGCGACCGTCATCGGAGGGCCCGGCCTGCCCGCCGCCAATGCGGCCTTCGCCAACGCGATGGTCTGCCACGGGCTCGACTTCGACGACACGCACTCGGACTCGATCGCTCACGTGAGCGTCGTCACCTGCCCCGCCTCGCTCGCCGTGGCGGAGGCGGGCGGAGCCGCCGGGCACGACGCGCTCGCCGCCGTCGTGGCGGCGAACGAGGTGGTCACGCGCGTCGGCATGGCCGCCTCCGGTCGCTTCCACGCGCGCGGCTTCCACCCCACCGCCGTGTGCGGGATCTTCGGCGCGACGGCGGCGGCCGCCCGCCTCGGCGGGCTCGACGGCGGGCGCACGGCGAGCGCGCTCGGAATCGCCGGCTCGCTCGCCTCCGGCCTCTTCGCCTACCTCGAGGACGGCACGGCGACGAAGCCGATCCACCCGGCCTGGGCCGCGCACGGCGGCCTCGTCGCCGCCCGCCTGGCCGCGCACGGAGCGGAGGGGCCGCCGAGCATCTTCGAGGGGAAGTTCGGCCTCTACCACGCGTTCCTGGGCGCCGGGCAGGGCGAGATCGACCTCGACGCGCAGCTCGCCGACCTCGGGGCGCGCTGGGAGACGCCCCGGATCGCCTACAAGCCGTACCCGGCCTGCCACTTCATGCATGGCGCGGTGGGCGCCACCGCGGACGCCTGGGTCGGGGAGCTCTCGCCCGACGACGTCGACGAGGTCGTCGTCACGGTGCCGGCGGCGGGGGTCGACCTCGTGCTCGAGCCGACGGCGGCCAAGGTCGCCCCGCGGACGCCGTACGAGGCGAAGTTCAGCCTCCAGTACTCGGCGGCCGCGATGATCGTCCACGGGCGCTGCGCCGTCACGACGTACGCCGACGAGGCGATCCGTGATCCCCGCGTCCTCGAGCTCGCCAAGCGGGTTCGCTACGAGACGAAGGACTACCCGACCTATCCCGCCGCCTTCCCCGGCGGCGTGCGCATCACGACGCGGGACGGGCGCATCCTCGAGGCGGACCTGCCGCACCAGCGCGGCGGCCCCGAGAACCCGATGGCGGCCGCCGAGGTGCGCGAGAAGTTCCGCGAGAACGCCGGGCTGGCCCTGGAGGCGCGTGCCGCGGAGGCGCTCGAGGCGGCGGTCCTCGCCCTCGAGGAGCAGGACGACCTGCGGGCCGCGCTCGCGCCGCTCGCCGCCGCCGCGCTCGAGCGGGCGCCCGCGTGATGGCGACGGAGGAGACCGCCGAGCAACGGGAGATCGTCGCGACGATCCGCGAGTTCGTCGAACGCGACGTCGTGCCCGTCGCCTCCGAGCTCGAGCACGCCGACGAGTACCCCGCCGAGCTCGTCGAGACGATGAAGGAGCTCGGCCTCTTCGGCGTCACCATCCCTGAGGACTACGGAGGTCTCGGCCTCGACCTCTCGACCTACGCCCGCATCCAGGTGGAGCTCTCGCGGGGCTGGATGAGCCTCTCCGGCGTCCTCAACACGCACTTCATCTCCGCGTGGATGATCCGGGAGCACGGGACGGAGGAGCAGCGCGCGCGCTACCTGCCGCGCATGGCGACGGGCGAGCTCCACTTCGCCTACTCGATGACCGAGCCGCACGCGGGCTCCGACGTCCAGGCGATCCGCACGCGTGCAGTTCGCGACGGCGACGAGTACGTGATCACCGGCCAGAAGACGTGGGCCACGAACGGCCTCCGCTCGAGCGGCGTCATGCTCCTCGCGAAGACCGACCCGGAGGCCGACCCGCGGCACCGGGGCATGACCGCGTTCGTGCTCGAGAAGGCGCCGAACGTCCACGAGCAGCCCGGCCTGACGGTCTCGCGCCCGCTCCGGAAGCTCGGGTACAAGGGCGTCGAGTCGACGGAGCTCGTGTTCGACGCGTTCCGCACGCCGGCCGCGGCCGTGCTGGGAGGCGAGGAGGGCCTGGGCTTCAAGCAGTTCATGGGCGGGATCGAGCTGGGGCGCGTCAACATCGCGGCCCGGGCGGTGGGGATCGCGCAGGCGGCCTTCGAGGCGGCGATCCGCTACGCGCAGGAGCGCGAGGCCTTCGGGAAGCCGATCGCGCGCCACCAGGCGATCCAGCTCAAGCTGGCGCAGATGGCGACCAAGATCGAGGCCTCGCGGCTCCTGATGCTGGAGGCCGCGCGCCGCAAGGACGCGGGCGAGCGCGCCGACCTCGAGGCGGGCATGGCCAAGCTCTTCGCGACCGAGACGGCCGAGGAGGTGGCCCTCGAGGCGATGCGAATCCACGGCGGCTACGGCTACTCGCAGGAGTACGTCGTCGAGCGGCTCTACCGGGACGCGCCGGTGCTCATCCTCGGGGAGGGCTCCAACGAGATCCAGCAGCTCCTCATCGCCCGCCGGCTCCTGGAGCGGTACGAGGCCTGATGTGAACTTCTCGCTCCCCGCCGAGCTCACCGCGATCCGCGCCGCCGTCCGCGAGCTCTGCGCCGGCTTCCCGGGCGAGTACTGGCGCTCGCTCGAGCCGGACCGCTACCCCGAGGAGTTCGTCCAGGCGCTCACCGACGGCGGGTGGCTCGCCGCGCTCATCCCGGAGGAGTACGGCGGCGCGGGCCTCAGCCTCACGGCGGCGAGCGTCATCCTCGAGGAGATCAACGCCTCCGGCGGGAACGCGGCCGCCTGCCACGCGCAGATGTACACCATGGGAACGCTCCTCCGGCACGGGAGCGACGACCAGAAGGCGCGCTACCTTCCGCGAATCGCCGCCGGAGAGCTGCGCCTCCAGGCCTTCGGCGTCACGGAGCCGACGGTGGGCTCCGACACCACCCGCATCCAGACGACCGCGGAGCGGGTCGACGGCGGGTATGTCGTCAGCGGCCAGAAGGTCTTCACCTCGCGCGCCCTCCACTCCGACCTCATGCTCCTCCTGGCCCGCACGACGCCGCTCGACCAGGTCGAGAAGCGAAGCGACGGCCTCTCGGTCTTCCTGGTCGACATGAAGGCCGCCGGCGACGCGCTCACCATCAGGCCGCTCCGGACGATGATGAACCACGCGACGACGGAGGTGTTCCTCGACCGCGTCGAGCTCCCGGCCGACGCCCTCGTCGGCGAGGAGGGGCGCGGCTTCCGCTACATCCTCGACGGGATGAACGCCGAGCGCGTCCTCATCGCAGCCGAGTGCATCGGCGACGGGCGCTGGTTCGTCGAGAAGGCGGCGCGCTACGCCTCCGGGCGGGAGGTCTTCGGACGGCCGATCGGCGCGAACCAGGGCGTCCAGTTCCCCGTCGCGCACGCACACGCGGCGATCGAGGCGGCCGACCTCGTGCGCTACAAGGCGGCCTGGCTCTTCGAGCAAGGGGAGCCGGCCGGAGCCGAGGCGAACATGGCCAAGCTCCTCGCCTCCGAGGCGTCCTGGGCGGCGGCCAACGCCTGCCTGGACGCGCACGGCGGCTGGGGCTTCGCGGAGGAGTACGACGTGGAGCGCAAGTTCCGGGAGACGCGCCTCTACACGATCGCGCCCGTCTCGAACAACCTCGTCCTCGCCTACCTCGGCCAGCACGTCCTCGGCATGCCGCGCTCCTACTAGCTCCGCCCGACGCGTGCGCTTCGGGCTCTTCGTCTCAGCGCAGTACCCGGCCGCGGAGGATCCGGTCGCCCGGCTCGCCGAGCACCTCGAGCAGGTGCGCTTCGCGCGCGAGGCGGGGTTCCACTCCGTCTTCGCCGGCCAGCACTTCCTGCCGGCGCCGTTCGAGATGCTCCAGCCGGTGCCGCTCCTCGCCCGCCTCGCGGCCGAGACGGGCGACATGCGCGTCGGCGCCGGGATCCTCCTCCTCCCGCTCCTGAACCCGGTCGAGGTGGCCGAGCACGCGGCGACGCTCGACGTCCTCACCGGTGGGCGCTTCGTCCTCGGCTTCGGGCTCGGCTACCGCGCCGAGGAGAACGCCGCCTTCGGGGTCCCCGAGCGGCGCGTCCGGGTGTTCCGCGAGAAGCTCGACGTCGTCCGCGGCCTGCTCGAGGGCGAGGAGGTGACGGCGGAAGGACACGGCTACCGTCTCGAGCACGCCCGCCTCGCGCCGCCCCCGGTGCAGTCGCCGCGGCCGCCGATCTGGCTGGCCGCGAACGGCGACGCCGCCGTGCGCCGCGCCGCCCGCCTCGCCGACACGTGGTTCGTGAACCCGCACGCGTCGCTGGCGGAGGTGCGGCGCCAGCTCTTGCTCTTCCGGGCCGAGCGGCGCTCCGAGCCGGACGAGCTGCCGATGCTCCGCGAGGCCTGTGTGGCGCCCACCGACGAGAAGGCGATCGCGGTCGCACGCCCGTATCTCGCCCGCAAGTACGAAGCGTACGTGGACTGGGGACAGAGCGACGTTCTCCCGTCCACCGACACTCTGCGGCAGGACTGGAAGGCGCTCCACGCCGGCCGGTTCCTGCTCGGCGCGCCGGAGACGGTCCTGGCCCAGGTCGAGGCGCTGCGGACGCTCGGGGTCACCGAGCTCGTTGTGCGCGTCCAGTGGCCCGGCCTGCCCCATCGCGACGCCATGCGGACGCTCGAGCTGCTCGCACGCGAGGTGCTGCCCCATGCCTGAGCGCGCTGCGATCGACGTCGTCGTCTACGGGACGGAGGCGCCGCCCGGGCTCCTCGAGTGCGTCGAGCTCGCCGAGGCGGCCGGCCTCGGCGGCGTCTGGGTCGGCGACTCGCCGGTCCTCTGGCGCGAGCTCTACGTCCTGCTCGGTGCCGCCGCAGAGCGAACGAGCCGGATCCGCCTCGGCCCGGCGGTCACGAATCCCGTCTCGCGCCACGTCGCGGTGACCGCGAGCGCGCTCCTGACGCTCCAGGAGCTCTCGGCCGGACGCGCCGCGCTGGGCCTCGGGCTCGGAGCGAGCGCAGTGCGGACTGTCGGCGCGAAGCCGGCGCGGCTCGCGGAGCTGGAGCGCGCCGCAGGGGAGGTGCGCGCGTTCTGGGCGGGCGGCGAGGGCGGCCTCGGCTACGGCCGCGGCGAGCCGCCCGTCCCGCTCCTCCTGGGGGCGAGCGGGCCGCGGATGCTCGAGCTCTCCGGCCGGATCGGCGACGGCTGCCTCGCGGTCGTCGGCATCCATCCCCGCCAGCTCGAGGCGGCGCGCACCCGCCTGGCGGCGGGAGGCCCGAACGACGGCTTCGAGGTCGTCTGGTGGGTGCCCATCGCGGCGGCCGAGGACCCGGCGCAGGCCCGCGCGGACGTGAAGTCCTACGTCGCGCGCTCGCTCCGCCATCCGCTGCCCGCCGAGCTGACCGACGTGGAGCGGGAGACGGCGGAGCGGATCCGCGCGTCGTACGAGTACGGACAGCACCTCGCCCCGGGCGCCGCACACGCCGAGCACGTGCCGGACGAGATCGTCGCGGACTGGGCGGTCGCGGGCACGCCCGGCGAGTGCCGCGATCAGCTTCGGCGCCTCGACCTGCGGCCCGGCGAGCGGATCGGGCTCGTGCCGATGGGCCGCGAGCCGAAGGCCGTGCAGGTGCGCCGCCTGCTCGAGGACGTGCTGTGAGCCTACGGGCGCCGGGCCGCGGCGTCGAAGGCGGCGAGCGACTTCTCTACCTCGTCCTTGCCGATGCCGCGCGCGATGAACACGAGCCTGGAGCGGCGGTCGTCGTCGGGCCAGGCCTCCAGGTGCTCGGGCGGGTGGACGACGTGCTGGACGCCGTTCAGGACGACCGGGCCGGGGGCGCCCACGTCGAGCAGGCCCTTCACCCGCAGGACGTCGGCGCCCCGGCTGGCGAGCAGCATCGTCAGCCAGATGCCGAAGGCGGTCCAGTCCACCGGCCGGTCGATGAAGAGGACGAACGGCTCGACGTCGGCGTGAGGGGGCGTGTCCGGCAGCACGAGCAGGCGCGGGTCGAGCTCGCCGGGAGCGAGGAGCAGCGCCGGGTCGGCCTCGCCGAAGGACGCCTCGAGCAGGTCGGCGGCCGGGTTGAGGCCGCGCAGCCGCTCGGCGAGCGTGTCGACGGCCTCCCGCTCGGCGACGTCGGTCTTCGTGACGACGAGACGGTCGGCGACGAGCACCTGCTTCAGCGTCTCGGGCTCCCGCTCGAGCTGCCCCTCCCCGTTGAGCGCGTCGACCGTCGCGATCACCGCGGCGGGCTCGAAGTGGTGGCTGACGACCGGCTCGGCGAGCAGCGTGTTGAGCACCGGCGCGGGATCCGCGAGCCCGGTCGTCTCGACCAGCACCCGCCTGAACGGCGGGATCTCGCCCCGCGTCCGGCGGCTCAGCAGGTCGCGCAGCTCGTCCGCGAGGTCGCCCCGCAGCGTGCAGCAGAGGCAGCCGTTGCCGAGGAGGACGGTCCGCTCGTCCACCCGTCGGAGCAGGTGGTGGTCGATCCCCACCTCCCCCAGCTCGTTCACGATCACGGCGGTCTCGCCGAGCTCGGGCCGGCCGAGCAGACGGGAGAGAAGCGTCGTCTTGCCGCTCCCGAGGAAGCCGGTGACGAGGACGACGGGGAGGCGCTCAGCCACCGCGGAGAGCCGCCACGAGATCGGCGTCGAGCGGGTCGAGCGGGCGCCCGGCGAGCGCTTCCGCAGCGGTCCAGAGGCCGCCCAGGTCGCCGACGACGGCCGTCTTGCCCTTCCGGTCCCGCAGGACGTACACGCGACCGCCCCAGTCCCCGAGCTCGAGCCCGAAGTGGGAGAGCACGCGGTTCAGGAGGCGGACGCGGAAGACGCGCTCGCGCCGGCCGGAATCGCGCTCCGCCCAGTGGCTCGTCAGCAGGACGCCGCAGAGAGCGCACATGGCGTTTGCTTTCTAGCACGCGCCGGCACTACGTTCACTTCCCGTTCGAAGAGGAGGAAGCATGGCCAAGGAGATCTTCTGCGCCTACGGCATCGACGTCGACGCGGTGGCCGGATGGCTCGGCTCCTACGGCGGCGAGGACTCGCCCGACGACATCTCGCGCGGGCTCTTCGCCGGCGAGGTGGGCACGCCCCGACTGCTCGACCTGTTCGCGAAGCACGATCTCACGACGACGTGGTTCATCCCGGGCCACTCGATCGAGACGTTCCCCGACGAGACGCGGATGGTCGCCGAGGCCGGGCATGAGATCGGCATGCACGGCTACTCGCACGAGAACCCGATCTCCATGACGCCCGAGCAGGAGGAAGAGGTCCTCGTGAAGTGCATCGGCCTGATCGAGGAGGTCTGGGGCCGGCGCCCGACCGGCTACGTGGCCCCGTGGTGGGAGTTCTCCCGCGTCACGAACGAGCTTCTGCTGAAGCACGGCATCAAGTACGACCACTCGCTCATGCACGACGACTTCCACCCGTACTACGTGCGCGTCGGCGACTCGTGGACGAAGATCGACTACTCGCAACCCGCCTCCGAGTGGATGAAGCCCCTCGTGCGCGGCGAGGAGACCGACCTGATCGAGATCCCCGCGAGCTGGTACCTCGACGACCTCCCGCCCATGATGTTCATCAAGGCCTCGCCGAACAGCCACGGCTTCGTCAACCCGCGGCAGCTCGAGCAGATCTGGATGGACGCCTTCGACTGGGTCTACCGCGAGCACGACTACGCCGTCTTCACCATGACCATCCATCCCGACGTGAGCGGCCGCCCCCAGGTCCTGCTCATGCACGAGCGGATCATCGAGCACATCAACTCGCACGACGGGGTGCGCTGGGCGACGTTCGACGAGATCGCCGACGACTTCGCGCGAAGGAGCCCGCGGACGAGCTGAGCACGCCTCAGCGGGTGGCGCCGACGAGGACGCCGCCGGAGACGACGAGCACCGCGGCCACGACGAGGCGGGGGCCGACGGCCTCGGCGCGCCCGAGGACCGCGGCGGCGAAGAGGACGCCCCAGAGCGACTGGGTGGCGTTGAGCGGGGCCACGACGGTCACGTCGCCGCGCGAGAACGCGAGGAGCAGCGCCGCGTACGCGAGGCCGAGGCAGAGCGCCGCGGGCGCGAACGCCGGGAGCGCGGCGCGGACGCGCGCCGCCACGGGGCGGGCCCTGTGCGACGCGGCCAGGTAGGCGAGGAGCGCGAGCGCGGCGGCGCCGAGCGACACCGTGGCGGCGAGGAGCGGGTCGGCATCCGTGTCGAGCGAGGCCCAGCGGACGACGTTGTCGCGGACGGCGAAGAGACCCGCGGCGACGAGCGCGAGCACGGCGCCCACGGCGCGGAACGCGGGCGGGCGGGAACGTTCCCAGACGAGGAGCGCGCCTCCCACGACGATCGCGATCGTGGCGACGGCCAGCGCGGGCCGCAGCGGCTCGTCGAGGAACACGAGCGCGAGCGCGGCCGACAGGAGAGGCGCGGTGCCGATCACCACTGCGGTCCGGGAGGCGCCCGCCTCCCTGATCGCCCGGACGAAGACGATCTGCGAGAGGCCGGGGACGAAGACGCCGACGAGGGCGAAGGCCCAGAGGCCACCGAGCTCCGCTCCGCCGAGAGCGGCGAGCGGCACGGCGACGGCCGCGATGACGAGGAAGCCGAGCGAGGCGGTGACGAACGCGCCTCCCTCGGCGTCGCGCACGCGGCCGAGCCCCGCGCGCACGGCGACGGCGAGGGCGCCGAACAGGACGCCGGCGAGCGTTGCGAGGAGGACGGCGTCCACTTCGGCGCCGAGGGGGAGGCGTCGTGCCGCCTCCCCCTCGGGCGGTCTCAGGCGGGCGTCCTCACGCGCTCCGGAACGCTCTCCAGGTAGGCGATCGCCTCGTCGGCCGAGACGACGTCCGCGTACTTCGCCTGGATGTCGAAGAGGTTCGCCTCGTGCGGCGCCTGGGCGCGGTCGCCGACGCACTCGCGCGGCACGAGGGCCGGGAACCCGTTCTGGAGCAGGTCGATCGCGGTCGCCCGGATGCAGCCGCTCGTCGTGGCGCCGCAGAGGACGACCGTGTCGACCCCCTGCGAGACGAGGACGGCGGTCAGGTTCGTGCCGAAGAAGGCCGAGGCGCCCTTCTTGACGACGACCGTCTCGTCGTCGCGCCGCTCCAGGCGGGGGTCGATGTCGACCCAGCGACCTCCGATCTCGAGCTCGCCGAGCGACGGCACCTTCTGGAGCCACAGGGCGCCGTCCTTCCGGTTCGGCTCGAACCCGATGGTCGTGAAGACGACGGGGAGGCCGCGCGACCGCGCGACGTCCAGCAGCCGCGCGGTCGCCTCGACCTCGGCCGTCAGGTCGGCGCCGAGCGTGCTCTCGGAGTCGGTGAAGCCGCAGCTGAAGTCGACGACGAGGACGGCCGGACGCTCGCCGAGCGTGACGCTCCCGCCGAGCCGGGCCCGCTCGTAGACCTCCCGGGCTTGCTCGTCGCTCATGGGGCACCTGCCCCGTGAGCGCGTGGAACGAGCCGAAGGCGAGTGACGCTCATGCGGGAACCGCCTCCTGCACCCCGGCCGCAGTGAGCTTCTCGCCGGCGCGCGCCCGCTTGACGAAGCGGCCGGCGCCGGGCTCGGCGACGAGCTCGTCGTTCTCGACGACGACCTGCCCGCGCACGAGCACGACTTCCGGGGCCCCGGTCACCTCGGTTCCCTCGAAGAGGCTGTAGTTGACGTTCGAGTGGTGCGTCTGCGCGGAGATCTTCAGCTCCTTCACGGGGTCCCAGACGACGACATCCGCGTCGCTCCCGACGGCGATCGTCCCCTTGCGCGGGTAGAGCCCGAACCGCTTGGCGACGTTCGTCGACGTCAGCTCGACGAACCGGTTCAGCGTGATGCGGCCGCTGCGCACGCCGAAGTGGTGCAGCATGTGGAGGCGGTTCTCGATCCCGGGGCCGCCGTTCGGCACCTTCTCGAACTCGCGTCCGTTGATCGCCTTCTGCTCGGGCCAGTTGAAGGGACAGTGGTCGGTGGAGACCACCGAGAGGTCGTCGGTGACGAGCGCCTTCCAGAGGTGCTCCTGCTGCTCCTTCGGGCGCGGCGGGGGCGTGTAGATGTACTTCCCGCCCTCCCAGTTCGGCTTCTCGAGCGCGCTCTCGTCGACGAAGAGGTACTGCGTGCACGTCTCGCCCCAGACGTCCCAGCCCTTCTCGCGCGCGAGCGCGATCGGCTCGACGGCGGGCTGGCACGACACGTGGACGACGTAGAGCGCGCACCCGGCGACCCGCGCCAGCTGGATCGCCCGGTTCGTCGCCTCGGCCTCCGTCTCCATGGGGCGCGTCCGCGCATGCCAGATCGGATCGGTCTTCCCCTCGGCGACGGCGTTCTTGACGATCACGTCGATCGCGTCGCCGTTCTCGGCGTGCACCATCACGAGGCCGCCTGTCTCCCGCGCGACCTCCATCGTCTTGAACAGCGTCTCGTCGTCGACCATGACGGCACCCTTGTAGGCCATGAAGAGCTTGTATGAGGTGACGCCCTCGTCGGGCAGCTTCGCGAGAGCGTCGAGGCCGCCGCCGCCCTCGATGTCCGTGACGCCGATGTGGAAGCCGACGTCGATGACGGGCTTGCAGCGCTCGATCTTCTCGAAGTAGTTGTCGAGCGCCTCGGGGAACGGCGTCCCCGGCGCCTGCATGCAGAAGTCGACGAGCGACGTCGTACCCCCGAAAGCCGCGGCCACGGTGCCCGACGTGAAGTCGTCGCACGTCGTCGTGCCGCCGAAGAACATCTCGATGTGGGTGTGCGGGTCGATCGCGCCCGGGAGGACGTATTTCCCGCTCGCGTCGATGACCTTGTCGGCCTGGACGTCGAGCGACTCGCCGATCAGGGAGACCGTCTCCCCCTCGGCGTAGACGTCGCCGACGTAGTCGTCGGAGGCGGTGACGATGCGACCGCCTTTGATCAGTACGGACATGGGGGCCTCCTTTTGTCTGACTTCGACACTAACGTGCCTCAGGCCTCGGCGGCAAGCGCCTCCGAGACGTCCCCGCCCGCCGCGAGCACGAGCTGGAGGAGGACGCGCGCCTTCGGGCCG